>DATJLK010000129.1:0-2133 GCA_035509615.1 Allostellaceae bacterium
TTGTTGGCCACTTTTGGACGATTGCTCACCCGGCTATGATGGGTTGGCCGGAACGGGCGAGGGCGGGATGCGCAATCTGCAGGTCAATGGCGAGCGGCTGTGGGCGAGCCTGATGGAACTGGCGCGGATCGGCGCCACGCCAAAAGGCGGGGTGTGCCGGCTCGCCGCCAGCGATCTCGACGGCGAAGCCCGCCGCCTCTTTATCCGCTGGTGCGAGGAAGCGGGCTGCACCGTCGCGGTTGACGCGATCGGCAACATCTTTGCCCGCCGGCCCGGCCGCAACGACCTGCCGCCGGTCATGACCGGCAGCCATCTCGACACCCAGCCGACCGGCGGCCGCTTTGACGGCGCCTATGGCGTTATGGCCGGGCTCGAAATCGCCCGTACCCTGAACGACCTCGGCTATGAGACCGAGGCGCCGATCGAAATCGTCGCGTGGACCAATGAAGAAGGCTCGCGGTTTTCGCCAGCGATGGTCGGCTCGGGCGCGTTTGCCGGGGTATTCGGGCTGGACCAGGCGCTGGCGACGCCGGACAACAACACCCCCGCTATCACCCTCGGCGGCGAACTGGCGCGCATCGGCTTTGCCGGGCCGGCGCCGGTCGGCGGCCGTGAGGTCGCGGCCTATTTCGAGGCGCATATCGAGCAAGGGCCGATCCTCGAAGCCGCCGGCTTGCCGGTCGGGGTCGTGACCGGGGCGCAGGGGCAGCGCTGGTACGAGATCACCGTGACCGGTCAGGAGGCGCATGCCGGGCCGACGCCAATGCCGCGGCGGCGTGATGCGCTGGTCGGTGCCGCACGGATCATCGATGCGGTCAACCGGATCGGCCATGCGCATGCGCCCCATGCCTGCGCCACGGTGGGTTTTGTCCAGGTCAGCCCGAATTCGCGCAACACGATCCCGGGCCGGGTGTTCCTGACCGTCGATTTCCGCAATCCGGAGGACGCGGTGCTGACCCAAATGGACCGCGAATTGCGTGCGGCTTGTGCAGCAGCGGCGGCAAGTCAGCATCTCGAGACTGCGGTCGAGGAATTCTGGTACTTCCCGCCGACCCCGTTCGACCCGGCGCTGGTCGGCAGAGTCCGCGACGCCGCCGCGACCCAGGGCTATGCGCATAAGGACATCACCAGCGGCGCCGGTCACGACGCGGTGTACATGGCGCGGATCGCCCCGACCGCGATGATCTTTGTCCCCTGCGTCGGCGGGATCAGCCACAACGAGATCGAAGATGCCAAACCCGAGGACCTGACGGCCGGCTGCAACGTCCTGTTGAATGCCGTCCTCGAAACTGTCGAGGGCGCCGGCTGAGGCGGGGAAACCGGCATCGTGGCGGTAAACGCCGCCGCGGCGCTGATGACAGGCGGCAGAGGAGCAGCGGCTTTGATGGCTGGCACCAACACGCCGGAGTCCGCAATACGCAATCTATTCAGCGCCGTGGAGATCGCCGCCCGGGTCGAAGCGCTGGCCATAGAGATCGCGCAGACGATCCCGGGTGACTTTGTCGTGGTCGGACTGTTGAAGGGTGCGGCGATATTTGTCGCCGATCTGGTCCGGGCGCTCGACCGGGCGGGCGCTCGCCCGCAGCTCGAGTTCATCCGGCTGAGCAGCTACGGTGCTGCAAAAGAGAGCAGCGGCCACGTGCAGATACTCGGCACGGTGCCGACCGGCCTTGCCGGGCGGCGGGTATTGCTTGTCGACGACATTGTCGATACCGGGCATTCGATCGCCTGTGCCGCCGGTATGCTGCGGCAATGCGGGATCACGGGTCTTTGGGTCTGCGCATTGCTCGACAAGCCGGCGCGCCGTCAGATCGGGGTCGAGATCGATTTCGTCGGCTTCTCGATCGGCGATGTATTTGTCGCCGGCTATGGCACCGACTACGCCGAGCAGTATCGACATCTGCCCTATATCGGCATCGTCGAATAGCTTGGCGGCTTGGCGATAGCGCCGGGACGCGGTCTCCGATCGCCTGACAACGCCGATGGCGATCACCGAAACCGATGGCGGACCGACCACGGCAGGGCGACGGCGGCAACATTAGATGAACCCCGCTAATATTGTCCGCGCGGCTCCAGGCCGAAGGCGTGCTGCCCGTACATCGTGCCGACCGCGTCCCAATTGAGGCTGACATG
>DATJLK010000130.1:0-29364 GCA_035509615.1 Allostellaceae bacterium
CCGTCGCCGGCCTGCAGCGTGATCGTCGGCGGGGTCGTCCCGGAGGTGTTGGTGGCCGCCTGTGCGGTGTGATAGGTCGTGTCGCTGTTGTTCGAGCCGGAGGGCAGCACGCAGGCATGCGCCATGCAGGCGACGTCGCCGGTTGCCGGGTTACCTCCCGGGTTGGTCAGCGGGAACGTGCCCGAGGCGTTGCCGCCGGTGATGACACCATAGAGCAGCCGTTCGAAGCTCTGTGAGCCAGTGACGGGGATTTGGCCATTCAGCGTGACCGCGGCTGGCGTCTGGATCGCGCCAGTACTGTCGCGGCCAGCGATCTGCGCCTTGACCGCCGTGTCGCTTGTCGATGACGAGACCCAATCGACGGTACCGGCCGGGCTGATGTCGTAAAACGCGACACGCTTGGTAAAGTCGACAGCACCGCCGACGGTGACACTGTCTGCCTCCGGCATGTTTGCGGAGCCGTAGGTGACGATATTGTTTGGGGTGACGCTCATTGTCGATGGCTCCTAAATCAACTGGTTGGCCAGTAACGTTGGTCGGAGGCTTGGGACAGCCGCGACCGTCGGATACAGAGGCTTCTAAAGAATTGCTACTGGTCCTGACTGGGACTGCCATTGGGCGCGCGACCGGTGGTAATGCCAGCCGTCAGGGGCCGGCGGGGTACCGCCCGCGGTGGAGTATTGCTCCGATCGCAATGGCCCGGTAGAAGCGCAGAATCCGTCATCTGATATGAAATGCTTCGCGGCTTCGCAAAGATGGTGTGGACCGAGCCAAGGCTGCTTTTAAAGACAACCCGACGAATACGGGACTCTTGATTATCCCTTTCGCTATTCCAGGTTATCCGGATCGCGCCGATCAATTAGCAGCGCGGCGGCGAGCGTTGGTCCGTCAGCATTGTCGAGGCAGAGGCTTTGCTTGGCGAGCGCGCCTATTGGATAGTCGCTGGACCGGATCCTGCGGTCATTGGGCAGAAGATGGTAGCGCAGTCTGCTGCGTCGCTTGGCCAGCGTCCTGAACCGGGGGAAGTCCGAGAATATCTCGAGCCTCATTCAATGAATAGACCCCGTTCTTGACATAGATGTCCAGTATTGCGGCAAGATCTTTGGGATTCGCAGGCGGGACGTCCGACCACACGAATTCGAGATCCGGATGCCCCATTCGATCCTGGATTACCCGGTCGACGAGGCGCTTGACCCAACCGGTGAGCGGCGCAAGTCCTTCTTCGAGGGCCGTCTGCTGCGCTGACTGAGCTGTTGCGCGATTTACCTGCGGGGTAAAAGCAGTCGGCGGCAGCGAAAAAGCATAGCAAACGATCCGCGCCAGCCACTCGTCGAATTCATCCTTATAAGGCGCCTCTTTAAATGCCTGGTACTTGGCCCCGGTCGGCGCCCAGATAAGCCGTGTCCGGCTGCCCGTATTGCCCGCAAGGATTGCGTCGAACCATTCCTGGAATTGGCGGATCTGTTCGGCATTCCAGCCATCCGGGGCGTTCAACAGACCTGGCGGAACATTGCCCTCGGTGAAATGCTGCAGCTGCATCATCTGTCGGCGCAGACCGATATTGATCGTCACAACGATCTGTTCGCATGGACCAAAACCATAGGCTTTATGAGGTCGTCTGTTGCGTGGCCAGTAGATCAGTTCATCTGATGTCATCAGGCGCCAGGGCCGACCATGGATGACTTGCTCGTAAGCCGGTGCTGGTGGCTGAGGACGCCGCCCGGTGTCGTCAATCAGCACCTTGATGGTGGCACCATCGACGACATCGAGGCCGATAATGTCCCGTCCGCGGTTCCGGCGTATTTCGAGACACGGCGCATCGAGAACCAACAGGTCTTCCAGAAGCTCGCGCAGCCAGCTGGCAAAGGGCTGCTCGCCGTCCGGTTTACGCCAAAATTCTGTCAGCTCCGCAATGCGCGCCGGCGCGTCCGGCAACCGCTGAAATTTGTCGCGCGAACGAATGGCCCAACTCAGCCGTTCAATCTGGTCTTTGCGCGTCTCGATCGCCAGGCGCGTGATATCATGGTGTTCCGCCAATGCCCGCAGCTCGTGGAATCCGATCGGTTCGTAGGCCCGCGGCGTATAGATGGTATTGTAGCCGACCGGAAAATCCCAGACGCGGATGCGCTCGCGCTCAGGCGGGACCAGCGGATACCCGGGTGAAAAGATCCCTTGGTCGGGCTGAAAAACTTGGCGGTATTGGGTAATGTCATTTTGCGAACCAAGCCCGCCCCAACTGTAGGAGGCGAGCGAGGTGCGCTGTCCGCCCGGCGGGCTCATGGCGCCAGCTCGACATCCGCATCCGACCCGATGCGAGCCAAGCAAATCATTTGATCAACTCCATCAGCGGCGCGCCGACCGTCGTTCTCTCGAATATTCGATGCAAAGTAGAGTAGCCCGGGGAACATGCCGATAAGGACCTCGATGATTGGCGCCCATTCAGTCGCAGGCTGGATGCCTGCTGAATAACAGGGGCATTTTCAAAAACTGGAAAGCGGTGCGCGTTTCCAGGTATTCGGCGCGGTACATAAGTACAGGTAGCTGACGTCTGACTGCAGCTGGCCAACGTTGCATGCTGCGCTGCTGGAGGTCGGCGTGCCGGTTGAAATCAGCCCACCGAGAGCATTGATCGTCTGCGGGGTGGCATCAACCACTCGAAAGTTGCTGCCATCAAAGCGGAGCTGAACGAACTCGTAGTTTTGCCCGATCGCAAGCGTGATCGATTGGGCCAAGGTTCCGCCGCGGGCCGGTACCAGCATCGATCCTCCGGAGACGCCGTTGGTCTGGATCGTCAGGCTCTTGCCGGCATCGGTTGCGAAGCCCATTGTCCATCCGGTGGCAATAGCCGTCGTTGGTGGGAGTGTGACGGTTAGCCCGGCCGCCGTATTGGAACTCGACAGCGCATTGCCATTGTCGCTCGCGCCCGCTACGTAGGTGGCGGCGCTGGGGAAGTTCCACCGATTGATGTCAGATCCCGATCCGGACATTCCGATCAGCGTTGCCGTGGCCGGGGTTGCCTCGGTGATGCGGAAGTTTGCGCCATCGAAGCGCAGGACAAGAATTTCGTAATTCGTCGGCGCAAGCGATACCGAGGTGACTGATCCGCCGCTCCCCGGATACAGAATGTGTCCACCCGAGGTGCCGTTAACCTGCACCGACATCGTCTTGCCGTTATCGGTGGCAAGCGCCAGCGTCCAACCCATTGGAATGGCATTGGTTGCCGGCAGGGTTACCGCCATATACGATGTCGGGCTGTTGTAGCTGGAGAGCGCGTTGCCGTTGTCGGCAACAGTGGCGCTGTAATTGCTGACTGTCGGAAAACTCCAGTGGGTAATGCCGGCGGTTCCGATCATGCCGTTGGCTTCCGCGGTAGCCGGCGTCGTCTCGGTCAGCCTGAAATTTCCGCTCCCATCGTATTGCAATACGGCAAACTCATAGGCGCCCTGGCTGGTATTCGCCAACCCAAAGCTGGTCGCGGCGGACCCGCTTCCCGGCCAGACGATGCGTCCGCCCGCGGTCGATGCGACTTGAACCGACAGCGGCTTGCCATTGTCGGTGGCGAATCCGATGCTCCATCCGGTCGGCAGATTGGTGGTCGCCGGGAGGGTGACGGTCAGCCCGGAAGTGGTATTATAACTGGACAGTATGTTGCCGTTGTCGCCGAGCGTCGCGGCATAGCCCGAACTCGTCGGATAGAGCCAATTGCTCGGCCAGGGCGGCGCCTCAAAACCCATATTCAATCGCGTGTTTCGCGTCGATGATACAACTCGCCAATTGTTGCCGTCGGACTGAATTCGCAGGTATTCGTAATTGCCCGGTCCGAGGGTCACCGACGAGACGAATTTTCCACCCGAGAGGATATCGCCGGTGGGGGCGGTGACGATCATTCCCTTCCCATTATCGGTCGCGACTGCCATCGACCAGCCAGGATTGACGCTGGCGACGGGGGGCAGCGTCACTGTCATCGAGGTCCCGGGGGCATTGTAGCTGGAAACGGCGATGCCGTCATCGATCGGGGTCGCAGTGTAGCTTGCCACCGATGGGAAGATCCATTGAGGTCGTGACCCGGACCCTTGAACAGATATCCCGGTCGAATTTGGACCGTAATTGACAACGGCGCCGCCATAATTCGGATTGATCAGCGTATTGCCGATGCTGGCCGTGGCGTTTACCGCCGTCTGGCAATCAAAATAGGGCGATACGAAGGTATTGAGCCCATTATGGCTGAACGTGATCGACAGGCAGGTAGGGGAAACTTCGAGATCGAGGGCAAAAAAGATATTCGAGAAATTATAACCATTCTCCAATACGATGCTTCGTCCGCCCGTTCCCGCCGCCGTAGCGGCTCCAGAGACGCGGGAGAATTGTAATTGCTCGAACGCCATTCCCGCTGCACCACCGGCAGCATCACAGACCGCATATATGTCGCTGTCGAGCACGTAATTGAATTCGCATGCACCAGCGGCGGCGCTCGAATTCGCATTATTGACCACTAGATGATCGATCTTTAGCGAGTTTTGCGCGTCCGATAAATCGGATTTACCGATAATGAAGGCATAGCCTGGCGTATTGGCCTCAACCGATAAAAGGCCTTCCTCCTTAAAGTAAAAGCATCCCGTAGGACTGAGCGTGGTACCGCCGCCGCACTGGATTTGCACGACAGGCCCGGTGGATATGGCGCGGCCGTCGATCACCGCACCTCGTGAAATCAATCTAAAGCCGTGCGCTGCCTGGCTCGAATAGTCGATAACCAGAGTGGAACTTACTTTATAGGTCCCCGCCGACAGGTGGACCGGCCAGTCGTTCGCGATCGCGTTGTTGATTGCCGTCTGGACGGCTGTGGTGTCGTCATGAACGTCGTCACCGACGGCGCCGTAGCAGCGCACATCCAACCACGGACGGCCCGAGCACATCAGCGCGTCCCCGCCGAGCGTCGCCGTCCCCGTCGTCGACAAGGTCGAGAAATTTCCTGGCGACTGCGACCAGCCAGGCTGAGTGACACAGATCTGTAACAGCCCAACCGCGATGGCGAATTCGGCCAATCTAGCGATAAATCTCACGGCGCACGCCTCCTGGCACTGCAGCCGTGCAAGTACAGCGAACTGGACTGCGGGGACGCCGACCAGAATTGATGCACCGCTGCAACATGGGAATGGCAGTTATGTCAGCAAATCGAGCCGGAATCAGATGCGCGGCAGACGCGCCGCGGTTCGTCCTACCATCGACGAGCGGCATAGGCTTGCCCGGCGGTGGCACCATACAGGCTCACCGGACCGGCGGGATTATAGCCGGAAGGCGTCGCAAACAGGGCTCCGGCGGCAATCGGAATTGACCCGCCGCCGGGTGTCGCACTGCCGACATCCGAAACATAGAGGGTGGCAGAGGAGTTGTTAACGACGAGCCAGCCATTGGCCGGTGTGACGCCGCCAAACAGAGTTTGCGCAGTGCCCCCGACAGCTACCATACCACTGCCGTCGATCGCGGGTGAGCCGGCCCGATTGATTACCGGCATCGGAGCATTTGCACTTACCGGGGTGGCGATACCCGCCACCACCGAGGTCGGCGCGTGAGCTGGCACCAGATTGCCGACGCTGTCGAGCCCTGTCGAAAGCGATTGAATCGACGTGTTCGCATCTTTAACCAATAACGGCACCGGTTAACTCCTGCATCAAACCGATCTCTTGTCTGATTTTGACGGCGCTGCCTCCGACAATTCCTGATTCAGCCGCCGATAAGCCTCGTATATTCCCTCACCCGTGATGGGCGAGACGATTAGATCCGTGAATGCCCAGACCAAGGCATCGACCCGGTCTGGAGAAGACTGCGCCCCGGTGGCGTCAATGCCACGATACTCCGCCCGAACGAGGCTGCACATTTGGTCCTCGAGCTGAGGAAAAGCACCAAGATGATGCACTTTCCCTTGCTCGTAGAGGGCTGCGACCGGTTCGGCACGCACGCTCTTGCCTCGCGAGGCGCGCACCCCCGCAACCGGCAGATTGGGGTCGATTACCCGTAATGTCGCCTCGACCATCTCGCCGCCATTGTTGACCTCGGCGACGATCCGGTCGGCATGATGCGCGCGATAGGCAGCGATTGCGGTCTTAGCCCATTCGACAGGCCGGTAGCGTCCCGACAGATCGGCCAGGACCCAACCATGTCCCATGGCATCTCGCCCGGCGACGATAATACCGGTTTCATCGGCCGTCTCGCTCGAAGTGGCGGCAGGGTCTATGGCCACCACGATCCTGGTCATAGGGGGCGCACTGCGAGCGCGAGCGGCTTCAATGACCCCTCTATTCCACAAGGCGCCCGGAACATCTTCCAGGATTTCCGCCTCGATCTCCTGACGACCGAGCCGGGTACCCTCATATTTACGGATGATCCGATCCAGAAAATCGGGCGCCAGATTGGGGCGGTTCTCATATGTGGAGCCGCGGGTGACGATGACCGAGGGATCGCTGATCAGTCTTCGCAATAGCGCGGTCGGCCGCGGGGTGGTGGTAACCACAACACGCGGATCGGTGCCCAGCCGTAAACCGAACATCAGCATGTCCCAGGCCTCCGGATAGCGCCAACTACCGAGTTCGTCGCACCACGCAGCATCGTGCTGCGGTCCGCGCAGACGTTCGGGCTCGTCAGCGCTGTAAAATGTTGCAATTGCTCCATTGGGCCAGGTCAGCCGCCGCCTTGAGGGCTCCCAGCGCGGCAGATCCCATCGTGGCGAGATCGCAAGAATCCCGCTCTCTCCTTCAACCATGACATCGCGGGCATCGGCAGCGGTAGGCGCCACCAGCGCGAGGCGTCGTGCGCTTCGTGCGGCTACCCGTGAGCGTACAAGTTCGGCTCCGGTCCGCGTCTTGCCAAACCCGCGACCTGCCAGCAACAGCCAAACCCGCCAACTCCCCTCGGGTGGTAGCTGATTGGCACGGGCCCAGAAGGGCCAATCATACAACAGGGCAAGAGCCTCCTCCGGGCTCAACGAGCCGAGCAGTCGCTCTCTGAGCGCCTCCGGCAAAGAGGCGAGCCAGCTTGCGTGCAAACACTTCACGCATCCTCCGCAGTCGCAATCGCCGCGGGATTTTTCAGGCTGCAAAGGCGCAAGAAAATCTCGCCAAATAACAGGGCGTCACAATCAACTGGTTGCTTTCAGCGCGTGCGCAGCTTATCGGCTCCCGGCGGTGATCCGAAATATTGGAGACTGCCGCAAGAGTGGCGCTTTCCGCGCGAGTCCGTACGGCGCTCAATATTGCAAGCGGCGGCTCCATCGGATCGTTTTCGCACGGTGTCAATAATATGCTGAATGACGACAGTGCCGTTTGGTGTTCAATGTGACCGCGAAGCCGCAGCATGTTTCTCCACTTTCAGCAATGAAAGCGGGGTTTCACATTTCGGCTAGATCTATGTCGCAAGCGGTGCGGTGAGGGCATCTCTTGGGGATGCGCTGACCGCGTCCCCGCGCGGTTGGCGGCGGAACGTCCCACCACCGCCGCAACCGGCTTTGCCAGTATATGCCTCTTGTAACAGATCGATCCGGACTTGTCAATCCGCAAAATGCGGAATACGCAACTAAGATCTCTTTTGGTAGTAGGCTTCGAGTGCGCCCAGGGCGGCGATCAGGATGCCTGAAGCGGCCTCTTGGCTGATCCGGCGACCATTCCACCCCTGCTCGAGCGCCCATTCCTTGAGTGAGCATTCCCAGCCCACGACGTGCCATAGACACGAGCCGCCAGGTGAGCGGGGACCGCCGACAGCGACAATCGCACGCCATACATGTTCGCGGGCGCTTTCACGCCGCAGACCCGATTCACCGCCATTACGCGCCAGTCCCGACCCGGCGTCTCGTGGACGGGAGTAGTCGAGGGCGCGTAAGGGATCGAGTTGTGCTGCTGCAAACCGAACGCGAAAATCTTCGGCCGCCTGGCGCATACCGGCTGTGATCGACCCTCGGCGTTCCATTGCCGCCAGAGTGTCGACGGCACGAAAAGGGCGCGCCGAACACCCCTTCTCGTCGGCGATCGGACGAGCAAGCTGTTCGATCGGGCTCTGTCGCGCGCGCTCCTCGGTCGGGGCCAAGTCAATTTCAGGGGTTTGAACAGGTCTTTGGCCTGAGATTCGTCGTGTCATCTGCTCTCTGAACATATCATGAACGATCCGGGCGCGCAAAATCGCGCAACGCATGTTCAAGCCGCTTTAAAAATTGCCGTGGCGGTGCGCCGGCATTGGAACCCTGGCGTCCGCCAACCGCGTTTGCCAGGGCCTCGACCTCGCGCAATTGCCTGACTTCCTCGGTTGTTCCGCTCGGAACGTGACATAGCACGTGATGCTGCGGGCAATAGGATGAACCGCGAAGCCGCGGCATGCCGCAATTTCGATGCTCCTTTTTGTCGCCTAACGGATAAGCGCAACTGCTTTCGTCATCGCTGATGCCGCCTTGCAACCAAATCGACAGGTCCTCCACCCGGCCTTCCCCTGCTGCTGACACTTGTCATGATCGCATCGGGATGATACCATGATCGGGATTATTGTCAATATCGTAATTGCTGAATAGGCGACGATGGACGCTGCTTGGTTTTCGCAGGCTCTCGAGCGGATTGGGGCCACTCAGGCCGATCTCGCGCGCCACCTACGTCTCGCCCCGTCGGCGGTCTCGCGCATGCTCAAGGGCGAGCGTCAGATGAAGCAATTGGAGACGGTGCAGATCGCCGCGTTTCTCGGGGTGACCCCGGATGACGTGCTGCGCCATGCGGTTGCCGAGACCGGCGCGCCGCAGCCATCCGATATGCCACGGGTTGGCCGCGGCCGTCCGCCGATGTCGCAGTATATCAGCCGGCGTTCGGCGCCACCCGCTGGAGCCACGCCTTCGGCAGATTTGATCCCGATCCGCAGCGCCGGGCGCGGCGGCACCGATCAAGCCATGTTTCTCGAAGACGGTCCGATCGGCTACACCTCACGCCCGTCAAACCTGAATGGCGTGCGCGCAGCCTATGCGATTTACATGGTCGGTGACAGTATGGAGCCGCGCTACGAGCCGCACTGGCTATTGCATGTCAACCCGTTCAAGCCGCCCATCCGCGGGCGTGATGTCGTGGTTTATAAGAAGGGTCAGGCGGTGTTGATCAAGCAGTTTATTGGCTGGGACGGCGACATGCTGGTCCTGCGTCAGCTAAACCCACCGGATACGCTGCGCATCCCGAGGGCCGAGGTGCTCGAATGCCATCTTATCGTCGGTACCGACCAGGAGGGCTGAAGCGCGCCCTCCTGGTCGATCTGCTTTAGGATATTGTCAGGCCGCTGCTGCCCGCGCCGCATCCGCGATAATCAGACCGGTGTCGCCGGCCGTGACATGCACAGTCGATCCATCCGGGATGTGCCCTTCCAGTATCGACTGCGCCAGCGGGTTCTGCAATTCCCGTTGAATGACCCGCTTCAACGGTCGTGCGCCATAGACCGGGTCGTATCCGGCATTGGCCAACCACGCCATTGCCGCCGCATCGAGCTCTATGGTGATCTTCCGATCAGCCAGCAGTTTCTTCAAGCGCTCGATCTGGATCGCGACAATCCCCCTCATGTCATCGCGCGACAATCGGCGGAACAACAGGATCTCGTCGAGCCGGTTCAGAAACTCCGGTCGGAATGCAGCACGCACGGCTTCCATGACCGCTTCGCGGGCGACAGAGACATCGGCCCGCTCCGGCAGACGCGCCAACGCTTCGCTGCCGAGATTGGAGGTTAGAATTATCAGGGTGTTGCGAAAATCGACGGTTCGGCCCTGGCCATCGGTCAGCCGGCCGTCGTCCAGCACTTGCAGCAAGACGTTGAACACATCGGGGTGAGCCTTTTCGACCTCGTCGAACAGGATCACCTGATAGGGGCGGCGGCGTACCGCTTCGGTCAGACTGCCGCCTTCCTCATAGCCGACATATCCGGGCGGCGCGCCGATCAAGCGGGCGACCGAATGTTTTTCCATGTATTCGGACATGTCGATGCGCACCATTGCGCTCTCGTCGTCGAACAGGAATTCGGCAAGAGCACGCGTCAGCTCGGTCTTGCCGACACCGGTCGGACCCAGGAACAAGAACGATCCCATCGGCCGGTTGGGGTCCTGCAGTCCGGCGCGAGCGCGGCGAATGGCGTTCGAAACTGCGGTGACCGCCTCATCTTGACCCACGACACGACGCTTTAGCGCTGTTTCCATGTGGAGCAACTTTTCGCGCTCGCTCGAAAGCATTTTGTCGACGGGAATTCCCGTCCATCTCGACACGACCGCTGCAATATGCTCCTCGGTAACGGCTTCCTCGAGCATGCGCCCGGCTTCGGCCGCCTCAATTTCTTTGAGCTTGCGTTCCAACTCGGGAATGACGCCATAGGTCAGTTCGCCCGCACGGCTCCAATCCCCTCGGCGCTGCGCCGTTTCCAGTTCGGCCCGAGCTTGGTCAAGCTGCTCCTTGATTTTTTGCGCGCCGGCCAGCTTTTCTTTTTCGGCCCGCCATTGCGCCGTCAGTTCCGTTGAGCGCTGCTCAAGATCTTCCAGTTCCTTGATCAGCTTCTGTAGGCGATCACGGGAGGCCGGATCGTTCTCCTTCTTTAGGGCTTCTCGCTCGATCTTCAGCTGGACGATCCGACGATCCAGCTCGTCAACGGCCTCGGGCTTCGAATCCACTTCCATGCGCAGCCGTGATGCGGCTTCATCCATCAGATCGATCGCCTTATCCGGCAGAAAGCGGTCGCTGATATAGCGGTTTGACAGAGTCGCCGCTGCTACAATCGCGCCATCGGTGATGCGCACGCCATGATGCAGTTCGTATTTTTCCTTGATGCCGCGAAGGATTGAAATCGTATCCTCGACCGATGGTTCGTTGACAAAAACCGGCTGAAAGCGGCGCGCGAGTGCCGCGTCCTTCTCGATATTCTTGCGGTATTCATCCAGCGTCGTCGCCCCGACGCAATGCAATTCGCCGCGGGCAAGCGCCGGTTTCAGCATATTCGAGGCGTCCATCGCGCCTTCGGCTTTCCCGGCTCCGACCAAGGTGTGCAATTCGTCGATAAACAGGATGACTTCCCCGGCTGCCGCCGTGATTTCGGCGAGCACGGCCTTTAGGCGCTCTTCGAATTCACCGCGGAATTTAGAGCCGGCAATCAGCGCACCAAGATCGAGCGCCAGCAACCGCTTGTCCTTCAACCCTTCGGGTACGTCACCATTGACAATCCGCAACGCCAACCCTTCGACGATCGCGGTCTTGCCGACCCCGGGTTCGCCGATCAAGACCGGATTGTTTTTGGTACGCCGCGACAACACTTGAATCGTGCGGCGGATCTCTTCGTCGCGGCCAATGACCGGATCCAGCTTGCCGTTGCGCGCCGCTTCGGTCAGGTCGCGCGCGTATTTCTTGAGCGCGTCATACCCTTCTTCCGCCGAGGCGCTGTCGGCTTTTCGGCCCTTGCGCAATTCCTCGATCGCGGCATTGAGCTTTTGCGGGGTCAGGTTGCCAGCCGCGAGGGCCCGGCCAGCCGCTGTTTCCTTCGCCAATGTGAGGGCGAGGAGCAATCGCTCGACAGTAACGAAACTGTCGCCAGCCTTCTGCGCGATGTTCTCAGCCTGTTCAAACACCCGCGCAATCTCGGGAGACAGATAGACTTGGCCGGCCCCGGATCCTTCAACGCGCGGAAGTTTCCCAAGCTCGGCTTCGACTGTGCTAAGGACGGTTTGCGGGTCGCCTTGAGCGGCCCGAATTAAGTTGGCGGCGAGGCCGTCCTTATCCTCCAGCAACGCCATCAGGAGATGTTCTGGCATCAAGCGTTGATGGCCTCTACGCAGCGCCAATCCCTGCGCAGCTTGAATGAGCCCCTTGGCTCTCTCGGTATATTTTTCGATTTCCATGCCCCGCTCCGATGAGCCGGCCGCGGTGCCCCTGGCGGCAGCACCGCGATCCCTCTAGCGCCTATATGGCGTTGCCAAAGGGCCACACAACCCGCTGATTGTCTGCTGGCACCGGCCGCGGGTGATCGCAGGCCTCGCTTACCGCCGCGCTGCGGCGCGGTCAAAGCCCAGATGGCTGCTCTTCGCCCGGATTGATCGGCAGCGCGGTTTGAAGCAACTCGTCGTCGTCGCTTCCATCACGGCCCGCCTCGGTTTCGCCGAGGTCGACATCAGCGGGGGTTATCGGCCGCGCACCGTGCTGACTGGGGTCGCCATTGGCATTCATCACACGGAAATAGTGTTCAGCATGCTGATAAAGGTTTTCCGCCGCGATCCGGTCGCCGCTGGCCGCCGCCTCACGCGCCAGCGCCACATACCGTTCAAACACCTGATAAGCGTTTCCGCGGATTTTTACATTTGGGCCGTTGCTGTCAAAGGTTTGAATACGGTGCGGCAGCCGCGGTCGATTGTGATGCGGATTATTTCCATTATTACGACCACGCGATCGCTTGTTCGGGCCTGGTCTCATGACACCTATCTGGCTTGTGGATACTGTCGGATCCTAGTCCGATCAGAGGGTTCGTTGTCGCGTCAGCATCTTGATCTTGGCGTCCAGCGCGCGCATTTCTTCGCATTCCCCCGCGCCGGTCGAACTCTCCTTCCCCACCGTAGACGTGATAGCGATCCATTCCAAGGGTTTTTTCATGCGCGATCGCTAAGTTGATCAACGGTATATCGCGCCACGACGCATCGCTCGATTCCGGAAAGGTCGCGTTCGGTACCCTCAACATGAAGACCATGGCTGTCCAGAATGGCCGCTACCGCCGCAGCCTGACCAGCCCCGATCTCGCAGACGAAAAGTGCCGACGGCGCCGATAAGACGCGCAGTTCAGAGGCGATGACCCGGTAAGCGTTTAGACCGTCCTCGCCCCCGTCGAGTGCCGATGGTGGATCAAATTCCTTCACCTCATATGGCAAACCGCGCATCGCTGAGGTAGCGATATAGGGCGGGTTGGCTACGATGATGTCGAACCTGTGAGTGATCGCGGCGCCCCAGCGGCCGACCAAAAAGCGACAGCGATCGGCGAGACCAAGCAATCTGGCATTTCGACGTGCGGTCGTCACCGCTCCCTCCAGGCAATCGACACCGATGCCGGCGGCGAGCGGCAACTCCGATAGGAGCGCCAGTAAAAGGCAACCCGACCCGGTGCCGAGATCGAGCACCTTGTCGGAGTGGCCCCGATCGATGCGGGCGAGCACGGCTGCGATGACCGTCTCGGTCTCCGGTCGCGGGTCGAGCGTGAACCGCGACAGCTCAAAGTCGAGCCCCCAAAACTCGCGCCGTCCCAGTATTCGACTGAGCGGTTCTCCTTCGGCCAGTCGCCAAATCAGACCGTGCAACCGTTTGACCGCCGTACAGTCGAGCACACGTTCCGACATTGCCAACAATTCAGCGGCGCTGACGCCCAGCGCGCCGGCAATCAGCTGCCGCCCCCGCCGCCGCGGCTCAAGGTGGCCGGCTTTCGCCAAAGCGGTAGCGGCCGCCCCAAGCATCGACCCGACGGTCACCGCCACCCGTGGCCCTATCCCTCGACCGCCGCCAGTCTTGCCGCCTGATCCTCGGCAAGGATCGCGTCGATAATCTCGTCGAGAGCTTCGCCGCTCATCACCTTGTCGATCTTGTATAGCGTCAAGTTGATGCGATGGTCGGTAACCCGACCCTGCGGGAAATTATAGGTGCGGATCCGCTCCGACCGGTCGCCGGTCCCGACCTGGCTCTTGCGCTCGGCGGCCCGGGCGTTGTCGCGCGCCTGCCGTTCCATTTCGTACAGCCGCGCCCGCAACACTTTCATTGCCCGCGCTTTGTTCTTATGCTGTGATTTCTCATCCTGCTGGATGACGACGACCCCGGTCGGCAGGTGGGTTATCCGCACGGCGCTGTCGGTCGTGTTAACCGACTGGCCACCCGGCCCGCTGGAGCGGTAGACATCGATGCGGAGGTCCCGTTCGTCAATCTTTACGTCAACTTCTTCCGCTTCGGGCAGTACCGCCACGGTAGCGGCTGAGGTGTGGATCCGCCCGCCGGCTTCGGTCTCCGGCACCCGCTGTACCCGGTGTACACCCGACTCGAATTTCAGCCGGGCAAATACGTTGCGCCCGGCAATCGAGGCGCTTGCCTCCTTGAAGCCCCCAAGGCCAGTTTCGGATAAGTCGAGAAGCTCAAATCGCCAACCGTGCAGCGTCGCGTATCGCTGATACATGCGAAATAGCTCCGCTGCAAAGAGTGCTGCTTCCTCGCCGCCGGTACCAGCGCGCACCTCGAGAATGGCGTTTCGTTCGTCATCGGCATCCTTGGGCAGCAAACTCAACTTGACCTTATTTTCAAGATCGGGAATTTGCTCGCGCAACGATTGTAATTCTTCCTCGGCGAGTGCTTTGAGGTCGGCATCATCGGCCGATCGCGTCATCTCGGTTAGCGAAGCCAGTTCGTCACGCGCCCGCGCAAGCGCATCGACTTCTTCGACGATCGGGCTGAGTTCGCTGAACTCCTTGGACAGCTTGGCGACTTCGGCGCCGCCGAGCCCGGCGCCGCTCAGGGCGTCACGCAACTCGGCATGCCGGCGGAGCAACTGTTGCAGCCGGGATTCAAGACCAGCTTCCATGACCAACTCGACTCAGCTGTATAATGCTCGCAATCGTGAGCGCAATTCGCTCAAGGGCAGGTCCATGGCAACCTCGCTCTGCTCGCCGCTGTCGAGATCGCGCAAAGTGACCACGTTGCGGGCTGCTTCATCATCGCCGATCAGAATGGCCGCTCGCGCATTGATCCGGTTCGCGCGTCGCATGCGACGCTGAAGGTTGCCAGTATAGCTCAGGTCAACATTGCAGCCGGCATTACGCAAGGTCTCGGCGATGTTCATCGCCATTGCCTCCCCGGCGCCGCCGATCGGCACCACGGCGATCGGCCGCGATGATGCCGGCGGTTCATCGATCAGCATCGCCAGCCGCTCGATCCCGGCGGCCCAGCCTACGCCGGGCATGGTCGGTCCGCCCATCATCTCGACGAGCCCGTCATAGCGTCCCCCGCCCATGACCGTGCCCTGTGCGCCGAGATCCTCGGTGATAAATTCGAAGGCAGTATGCGTGTAGTAATCGAGGCCCCGGACGAGACGCGGATTGAGCCGATAGCCGATCCCGAGCCGATCCAACCCGTCGCAGACCCGAGCAAAAAATTCGCGCGACGCCGGATTCAAGTATTCCGCGAAGGGCGGTGCGTCGACCGTGATACGTTGGTCGGCTTTGTCCTTTGAGTCGAAGATCCGCAGCGGGTTGCGTTCAAGTCGGCGCAGGCTGTCCTCGGACAAATCGGCAATATGTGCCGAAAAATAAGAAATCAGCGCTTCGCGATAGGCGGCCCGGCTATCCGGATCGCCAAGCGTGTTTAATTCGAGGACCGTACGCTGACGAACGCCGAGCGCATCAAGAATGCGGTTGCCAAGCGCGATGACCTCGATATCAGCCTGCGGTTGCGCCACACCGATCAGCTCAATGCCGATCTGGTGAAACTGGCGAAACCGCCCCTTTTGCGGCCGTTCGTAGCGAAACATCGGGCCGGAATAAAAAAATTTGAGCGGCGCGCTTTGAACCAGGCCATTCGAGAGGACTGCCCGAACGACTCCGGCGGTGTTCTCGGGCCGCAGCGTCACCTCCTCGCCGCCCCGGTCCTTGAAGGTATACATCTCCTTGGCGACGATATCGGTGGTTTCTCCGATCGGCCGGGCAAAGACTTCGGTGAATTCGAAGATCGGCGTTTCAATCTCGGCAAAACCGTACAGCCCGGCGGCCTTGCGTGCAGCCTCCGTCACGTGCCGATGCCGGCGCGCTGCTTCGGGCAGAAGATCCTGGGTGCCGCGTGCCGGCTGCAAGGGGGTCATGCACGATCCTCCGGGAACCGCGGATTGCTGCGGCGCCCTCGATACATAGCGTGGTGACCGATAGCTGTCGATCCGGCACTCTCAGCCGGTCACCCCATGTTTATCGGCGTTTATCGGCTGCCCCCGATCCCCGGTTGCGGGGCCCGAGGCAGCCAGCACCGCAGATTGACGACAAACCGCATTATTGCGCGGGCGCCAGAGCCGTCACCGCAAGCTTCCGCTGGGCCTCGATTTCCGCCGCCTTTTTTTCGACGAGTTCGACAAGGTGATCGACGATATCGGCATCCTTCAGCCGGTGGTCGGTAAGCCCGCTAACGTAAACCTGGTGAGTTCCATTGCCGCCGCCAGTAAATCCGATATCCGTCTCACGCGCCTCACCGGGTCCGTTCACCACACAGCCGATAACCGACACCGTCAGCGGCGTGGTGATATGGGCCAACCTCTCCTCGAGCCGCTCAACTGTCTTGATCACCTCGAATTGTTGCCGTGCACAGGATGGGCACGAGATTACTGTCACCCCCCTGCGACGCAGATTGAGGGACTTCAGCATTTCGAAGCCCGCTTTCACTTCCTCGACCGGGTCCGCCGACAGCGATACTCGAATTGTGTCGCCAATGCCCGACCACAGCAGCATGCCGAGACCGATCGACGATTTGACGGTGCCGCTGCGCAGGCCGCCGGCCTCGGTAATCCCGAGATGGAGCGGGTAGTCGCAAGCTTCGGCAAGCTGCTGGTAAGCGGCAACGGCGAGAAATACGTCAGACGCCTTGCACGAAATCTTGAACTCGAAGAAGTCGTTGTCTTCGAGGATCTTGGCATGGTTCAGCGCGCTTTCGACCATCGCCTCGGGGCAGGGCTCTCCGTAGCGCTCGAGGAGATCACGCTCGAGCGATCCGGCGTTGACGCCGATCCGCATCGAACAACCATGGTCCTTGGCCGCTTTGATCACTTCGCGTACCCGGGCGGACGACCCGATATTGCCCGGATTGATGCGCAGACAGGCAGCGCCGCTCTCGGCCGCTTCGATCGCCCGCTTATAGTGGAAATGAATATCGGCAACGATCGGGACCGTCGCGTGACGGACGATTTCCTTGAGCGCCAGGGCCGATTCCTGGTCGGGACATGAAACTCGAACGATATCGGCGCCAGCCTGCTCGAGCGCTTGGACCTGAGCGATCGTCTCCTTGACATTGCTCGTGACGGTATTGGTCATCGACTGGACCGTGATCGGAGCGTCGCCCCCCACCGGCACCTTGCCGACATAAATCTTGCGACAGCTGCGACGGTGAATGTCCCGATATGGCCTGACGCTCATCCTCGACCTCGCTGTGACATGTCCCTCTGGGATATAGAGTGCCCGGACCTCGAACAAAAGACATTCATAAATATGAGATGCTTAGTTATGAGCGACGCCCTGTCCAGCCAGGGTTTGCGGATCAAGCGAGACGTTGCGCACCGCACCCATCGGCCCAAGCGCCGGGGCCGCTTTGCCGTCGACCATAATTTCGAGACCGCCGGCGTTGCCGGCTCGCATCGTCAGGCCGGGACGATCGGGAACCCGATAGGTGTCACCAGCCTTGAGCACACCGGTGAACACCACCGAGTGGTTTGCCCCGCGAATCTGGATCCAGCTGTCCGCGTTGGCGCGCAGCATGATGCGCGATGCATCCACGGCGCCGCTGACACTTCCGCTACGATCCTCCGGCTGGGGAGGCGATGCGGCGGCAAGCCCGGCCGGAATCTGCGTGCCATCCCCTGCGGTGGCGAATGCCCCCGATGTTGCTAAATCGGACGGCGGAGACGGTGCGGGCGACGTCGGTCGCTGGGCGATCGCGCCTGGCGGTGGGTTTGGCGGCGCGAGGGCCGGCGGGTTCGCAGCAGCCGGAACCGGCGCGGGCGCCGCGGCCATAGCCGGAGGAAATGCCGAAGACGGCGCGAAATCGGGCCGAGCGGCAACTGTTGCCGGCGGGGTCGCGATGCTCGGCGCCGAGACGGACGGCGACGCGCCGACCGGAAGAACTGGTGCGCCCGTGGCCGTCGGTTCGGAATTCGAGAGATCCGCGCCCCGGGCGTTCCGGGCCGAGGGGCCGTTGCCTGGTGCCGTTGTGGCGAGCCTGGCTCCGCTTGCGTCAGCCTCCGAGGCCGCGCCCGCCGGACCGCGCGGTTGTGGTACGCGGGCCGAGGCCGCTGATGCGGTCGACCTTGTCGGGCGGCTGATCGCGGGTTTCGCCGGGAGTAGATCCGCCGGCACTTCGGCGACCCTTTCTGGAAGCGTCCGGCCCGGCACGGTCAAATAATACCACATGCCATACCCGCATGCCGCCAGTATGACTGCTATTGTCAAGACCCGTCCGGCTGGCAGGCTGCCCTCGCTCAGCGGCATCGGGAAGGTCAGGTCCGGTTTTGCTTGGAGCCCCGCGGCCTCTGATCTGAAGCGCCGCAACAACTCGGCGCTGTCCAGCCCGAGATATTGGCTGTAAGAGCGGACAAAGCCCACAGCATAGGTCGCCCCAGGGAGCTGATCGGGACATCCCTCTTCGATCGCTGCCAGATATGCAGGTCTAATCTTCAGCGCCGCGGCCGCCTCGCTAATATCGATGCCGAGCGCAAGCCGCTGCTGCCGCAACGTGTCTCCGACCGACTGCAATTCGAAGGAGCGTGAACCTGTTGTCTCCGCTTCGTTGTCAGCCAAGGAAGATTTGATCCGATGGAACAATGCCATTTTCGCAGCCCGTTTTTGCAACCCTGGATTTGGACCATCAGTGCCGCCGTCCAAGAACCAGAACCCCGCAACCAGGACCCCGCGATCGTGTTGGTCCGTGAACATTCCCGATGGCTGCTTGGTTCGTCAACCGCCGATTGGGGCCGTCTAAAATCCACCCTGTTCAATCCGGCCTTAACTATAAGGCTATCAGATGGTCGCGCGCGTATGCCGCGAATTTGGATTTGAGGGAATGGTCTGGCCGCGCCCCGATCTCTTCGACGTAATCAGCGACTGCGGCCGCATCGAGGCTGCGAATCATGGTCTTGACCGGGCCGATCGCGGTTCCGGCCATTGACAAACTGCGAAATCCGAGAGCGATCAGGACCATCGCTTCGATCGGGTTCCCGGCCATCTCGCCGCACATGCTCAACGGTATCGAGGCCAGGCTCGTCTGGACAACGATCTCGCGCAACAGCTTCAGGATTGGCGCCGACAGCGGGTCGTAGCGATCCGCCATCCGCGGGTTGCCGCGGTCGCAGGCAAACAGAAACTGGAGCAGATCATTTGCCCCGACGGAGAGAAAATCGACCCGCCGACAAAGATCGGGCAACTGCCACAATAATGCCGGCACTTCAAGCATCACGCCGATCTGCACCGATGCCGGAAGCGTCCGCCCCTCCTCGGCGGCACGCGCCAGCTCCAGATCAACAAAGGCGCGCGCGCGTTCGAATTCGGGCAACTCGGCAATCATCGGAAACTGTACGTGCAAATGGCGACCCTCGGCGGCTCGGATCAGCGCGCGCAGCTGTTCGCGCAACATCGCTGGCCGGTCGAGCCCGATCCGGATCGCCCGCCATCCCATGGTCGGATTGTCTTCGGCGGCGTGCGGCAAGTACGGCAGGAGTTTGTCGCCACCGATGTCGAGTGTCCGAAAAACCACCGGGCGATCGCCTGCCTGCTCGAATACGCGACGATAAAATTCGGTTTGATCATCGACCGCCGGAAATGTGTCCCGCACCATTAATGGCAATTCGGTGCGAAACAGCCCAACACCATCGGCGCCGGTGGAGGCCAAATGTGCCAGATCGATCAGCAAACCGGCATTCAGCATCAGCTTGATAACGACGCCATCGCGGGTGACAGCTGGCGCGGCGCGCAGGCCCTCATAAAGCGCCCGCCGGCGCGTTCGCGCCTCGACCGCCGCCGCGGCGGATTGCCTGATATCCTCACTCGGTCGAATCAAGACCTGTCCGTGATCGGCATCGACGATGACGAGATCAGCCGGCTCGATACGGTTGGTTGCGTTCTGCACCCGACCGATCACCGGGATGTCCAGGGCGCGCGCGACAATCGCTACGTGGGCGGTGGGCGATCCTTCCTCCAGCACCAAACCCAGGATTTCGCGATGCGAATAATCCATCAATTCGGCTGGTCCCAAGGTCCGGGCGACGAGAACAAACCCCGGAGTGAGTTCGGCCAGCAAGGTGTCCGGCAGACGTTCTGCGAGGT
This sequence comes from Allostellaceae bacterium, assembly GCA_035509615.1. Taxonomy (GTDB): domain Bacteria; phylum Pseudomonadota; class Alphaproteobacteria; order ATCC43930; family CGMCC-115725; genus AP-15. The sequence goes on from DATJLK010000130.1 coordinate 20,066, forward strand.
GACGCTGGAGACGGTTGGCGAGATCCTCGAGATCGACGAGCCGCTCGCGCAAATAGGGGTCGCTCGCCTGCAGCATCCGCTGACTCGTCTCTTCCCGGATTTTTTGCACCGCTGCCTCCGCAGTCAGACCACTGCGGATAGCGTCCGCGATACGCGCAACCCAGCCGCGGTCCGCGGCGAACATGCGGTATGTTTCGAGAATGTCGCGGTGTTCGCCGGCGCCGAGCCCGCCACCGGCCGCGACCAGCTGATCGATCGCATCGCGCATCGCCACCACGGCTTCCCGCAAGCGCTCGATTTCGGCGGTAACGTCTTCGGCCACAATCCGGCGGATCTGGATCCGCCGCTGATGCAATACCGCCGGCCCTACTGCCAACCCCGGATTGAGCCGCATGCCGTCCAACCTGACCGGGAGCATGCTCGCGGTGCGGCTCTCGGCGATTTCCCGGGAACTGACGAGTTCGCCGCCGGCAACCAGCTCCGCGACAATCATCGCAATCGTCTGCAAGATCTCGATTTCGTCCTCGGCATATTGCCGCCTCGTGGCATTTTGGATCACGAGCACGCCAAGAACCCGGCCGCCGCGTAAGATCGGCACGCCCATCAACGAGCTATAAATCTCCTCTCCAGTTTCCGGTCGATAGGCAAAGCCGGGATGCGATCGCGCGTCGGTAATCGCCAGCGGCCGCGCCGTAGCAGCAACCAATCCGACCAGGCCTTCGCCGACCCTCAGCCGAGTGCGATGCACCGCCTCGGCGCGCAACCCCTCGGTGGCGAAAAGCTCGAGGACCTCACCTGCGCGCGTAATGTAGACCGAGCAGACCTCGGCGATCATTTCCGTAGCCACGATGCGAACAATGCGATCGAGTCGTTGCTGTGCCGTGCCGGACCCGGCCATCGTATCTCGGAGCCGGCGCAGTAGCCGGCGGGTGCCACTAACGACACCTGGAGCCTCGCTCATCCCGATCTGTCCCGCTCCCCGGGCGAGGACCCTAAGAAATGCATCGATCGTGCTTCCGGCCGGCCCGTAAAGCGAGTACCCCGACCGCCTGGTCGACCAGCTCCGCCAGTATTTCTGCCACTGTCTGTTCTCGGGTGACAAAGCCGACGCTTTGACCCGCCATCAGCGATCCCGATTCGATGTCACCTTCGATGACGGCTCGCCGCAAGGCGCCGGCCCAGAAATGTTCAATTTCAAGTTGAGCCTCTTTTTGAGATAATTCTCCGCTCGCGAACCGTTCGATGATCTCGCGCTGCCGCGCCAGAAAGCGTTCGGTAGCGGGATTGGCCAGCGCCCGAACCGGAATGACCGGAAACCGCGGATCGAGCTGCGTTGAGGGGATCGCATCGCGCGCTGACGCGCGGATGAAGGCTTGCTTGAACCGAGGGTGGGCAATCGATTGCCTGGCGCAGACAAAGCGGGTTCCGAGCTGAACCCCGGCGGCGCCCATTTCGAGATAAGCCAGAATTGCCTCGCCGCGCCCGATGCCGCCGGCGACAAAGACCGGTATCTCGGTCAGATGCGGTAGAATTTCCTGAGCCAACACCCCGGTCGAGACCGGGCCGATATGACCACCCGCCTCGCTGCCTTCGATCACAATCGCGTCTGCTCCCATTCGCACCAATTTGCGAGCGAAGCCGAGAGCCGAGGCAAAGCACAAAACCCGTGCCCCGTTCTCCCGGATGCGGCGCATTGCCGCCACGCTCGGCAATCCGCCCGCCAGCACGACATGACCGACGCGATGCTCGGCGCAGACCTCGATCAGTTCGTCAAGGCGTGGATGCAGGGTAATCAGGTTCACCCCGAATGGCCGGGTTGTCAGGGATTTGACGGCAGCAATTTCGGCGGACAGCGACTCCGGCGATAGCGATCCGGAAGCGATGACGCCGAAACCGCCTGCATTAGAGATCGCTGAAACCAGGTTTCGTTCCGAAACCCAGGTCATAGCACCGCCCATTATCGCGAGTTCGCCGCCGAGCAACGCGCGCCCGCGCGCCGACAAGCGGTCGAATTCGGCACGACAACGGTCGATCGCAGCGCTCGGTTGCCGCTCAACGTCTCCAGGGTTCGCCGCTAATCCGACCGAGACGTGAACAGCTGTCATCATCCTTCAGCGTCAAGCCCGTACGCGGTGTGCAGCGCCCGCAGAGCCAGTTCGGTGTATTCAGCAGCAATCAGGACACTGACCTTGATCTCGGAAGTTGAGATCACCTGGATGTTAATCCCTTTTTCGAATAGGGTTTGGAACATCTGTTGCGCGATGCCGGCATGGCTCCGCATGCCGACACCGATTACCGAAATCTTGACCACGTTCGAATCCGGTTTCAGCGCGGTGAAACCGAGTAATTCTCTCTTGTCTTCCAAGACCGAAACCGCCCGGTCGAGATCCGCGAGCGCCACCGTAAACGTCAAATCGGCGCGGCCGTCCTCAGACACATTTTGTACGATCATATCGACATTGATTGCGTTCGCCGCGAGCGGGCCGAAAATAGCTGCGGCCACCCCCGGCCGATCCGGCACCTTCTGCACCGTTATCTTCGCCTCGTCTCGGCTATAGGCGATGCCGCTTACCACTTGTTGTTCCACGATCTCGTCCTCGTCGACCACGAGAGTGCCGGGGCTGTCAACAAAGCTCGACAATACTTGAACTCTGACACGATAGTTCATCGCCAGTTCGACCGAGCGCGTCTGGAGTACTTTTGCACCCTGGGACGCCATCTCCAACATTTCTTCATAGGTGATCTTGTCGAGCTTGCGTGCTTTCGCTACGATCCGCGGGTCAGTGGTATAGACTCCATCGACATCGGTGAAGATGTCGCACCTCTCGGCGTGAATTGCGGCGGCGAGCGCGACGGCCGAGGTGTCGGAGCCGCCGCGGCCCAGCGTTGTGATCCGCTCATCCGCACCCAGGCCCTGGAAACCGGCAATCACCGCGACCTGCCCAAGCGCAAGCTGTCGATCCAGCTCGGCAACCTCGATCGACTGGATGCGTGCTCTGCCATGGACGTCGTCAGTGCGGACCGGGAGCTGCCAACCGAGCCACGAGCGCGCCTCGATTCCGAGATTCTGCAGCGCCAATGCCAACAAGCCGGCGGTGACCTGCTCCCCGGAGGAGACGACGACGTCGTATTCGCGTGCGTCATGCAATTGGCTGGTCTCGCGCGTCCAACCGACCAGACGGTCCGTTACCCCCGCCATTGCCGAGACGACAACCGCCACCTGATGACCGCATTCGACCTCATCAGCGACGCGCCGCGCGACCGTCCTTATCCGCTCGAGATCAGCGAGCGAGGTGCCGCCGAACTTTTGAACGAGCCGCGTCATATCGGTTTTAGTCCGCGACAGGAGAGTTGCCGGGCATCTGGAGCCATTACATACTCTCGACTATCGCTACAATAATCAGGGGAAACATGCGTTGGATGCGACGTCTGGCACGATCGATCTAGGCGAGATCGGCAGGTTCGCAGCGCAAGCTGCTGGCTGGTGGCGCCCCGATGGCAGTTTTGCCGCACTGCATCGGCTCAACCGCACCAGGCTCGGCTTTATTCGCTCTCGACTGTCGCGTCACTTCCAACGAGATCCCAATCTGCTTCGCCCATTTACCGGCCTGCGCCTGATTGACATCGGCTGCGGCGGCGGCCTTGTGGCTGAGCCCATGTCCCGGCTCGGATTTGCCGTGACCGGCATCGATGCCAGCGGCGACGCCATCGCCGCTGCCCGCGAGCACGCCGGCATGAGCAGCCTCGATATTGACTATCGCCTTGCTGCCCCCGAAGCAATCGCCGATCGCGGTGAGCGCTTCGACGTAGTCCTGGCGCTGGAGGTCATCGAGCACGTCGCTGATCGCGACGCCTTCCTGACAGCCCTTGCTCGTCTCGTCGCTCCTGGAGGTGCCGCAATCCTCGCCACCCTGAACCGCACCGCGCGGTCCTTTGCGCTCGCGATCATCGGTGCCGAATTCATTCTGGCCTGGCTACCCCGGGGTACACATGATTGGCGCAAATTCGTCCGCCCCTCGGAACTGATCCTCGGCTTGCGGCGCAACCGGCTGCGCCCAATCGAGATTACCGGGCTCATCTATGATCTGGGTTCGGGCGAATGGGTTTTGTCGCGGGACGTTGATGTCAACTACCTCGTTCTCGCGGCGAAATGAATCGTGACAGGGCAGCTCAGCCGTCGCTTGCCGGGATCCACGGGATTTGGCCAAATTTGACCCCTTCGTCGGCCAATTCGCGCGATTCGGCATCGGTCGCCTCGCCATAGATGCCGCGCGGGTCAACTTCGCCGTAATGGATCCGGCGTGCCTCTTCGGCAAAACGCGGGCCGACGTAATCACAATTGTGCTCGATCTGACGGCGCATCTCGATCAGCGCTTTGCGCATCTCGGCAAACGCGGCAGCAGGCGCCACCTCGCGACCCCGCCCCAGGCGCGGCGCCATCACCGCCTTTTCAACCGACGCATCGCCGCACAATGGACAGGAAATTTCGCCTGCCGCATGCTGCGCCTCAAAGCCTTCGCCATCGCGAAACCATGCTTCGAATTCGTGGTCCTGAGCACAACGCAACCTGAACAAGATCATCTCACTCTCCTTGACCGTGATTTTATACTCAAATCAACGCCTCTATCAATTCTCCGCTGATGATGGCGCAACATCGGGATCGGCCGCTGTGGCATCACCTCCCTCGACCTGGGTCGCGCGGTTCTTGCCGCTGATCAAACCCGGCGGGCTGGTTCTCGACCTCGCCGCCGGCGCCGGCCGGCATGTCCGGCTGCTTCACGACAGGGGGTTCGGAGTGCGTGCCGTCGATCGCGACATCACCGCGCTGCGCCGGTTGGCCGGACCGGGGTGCGAGATCATCGAGACCGATCTTGAAACTGGTGCGCCCTGGGCGCTCGGCGGCGGTTATGATGGCATCGTCGTGACAAATTACTTGCACCGCCCACTTCTTCCGGCAATCAGCCGTGCGCTTGCTCCGGGCGGCATTGTGATCTACGAGACCTTCGCCCACGGCAACGAGCGTCTCGGCCGGCCCGACAATCCAGCGTTTCTGCTTCGCGCAGGCGAGTTGCTCGAGGCATTTGGTGCGCTGAGCGTTGTCGCCTTCGAGCAAGGTGAGGTAACCGTCCCGCGTCCGGCCGTCATCCAGCGCATCGCCGCGACAACCGGACCCGTGACCCGCCTGCCGCCCGGGCCGCCGGAGCAGCGGGACTGATCCTATTCGGCCGCGAGGCGCCGGTCTGGTGCAGGCGGTGAAAACCTGCGGTCGTGATTAAGCGACGGGACCATCCGCCGCGCTTCGGCCACCCGTGCCGGATCGACCCGTGCGCTGACTATGCCAATCCCCTCGCCGCCGTCAGCCAGCACCTTGCCCCAAGGGTCGACAATCAGGGAATGTCCGAAAGTTCGCCGGTTTTCGGCATGCTCCCCCCATTGAGCGGGAGCAAACACAAAGCATCCGTTCTCGATCGCGCGCGACCGCAGCAAGACATGCCAGTGGGCGCGGCCGGTCGGCACCGTGAATGATGACGGGATCGCCAGAAACTCTGCACCGGCCTGGGCAAGTGCACGATAAAGCTGTGGGAAGCGCAGATCATAGCATACCGTCATGCCGAGCACGCCCCATGGCGTGTCGGCGAGCACGGTGCGTTCGCCGGGGCGGAAGGCATTGCTTTCCCGATAGCTTTCGCCCTCGGCGAGGTCGACGTCGAACATGTGGATCTTGTCGTAGCGAGCAGCAATCCCGCCGCTGCCATCGATCAAATATGACCGGTTGGCCAGCCGGCGCTCGCCTTCCGGTATGCCGGGTTCGCGGGAGATCTCGACGGCCAGAGAACCGATCAGCAGCCACGCTCCGGTGTCACGCGCGACCTCGCGCAAGGCGCTCAGCGCCGGATGGTTCGCCTCGTCCTGCGCCTTCTCGCGGCGCAGCCTGCCGATCGGCTCGATGAATCCGGTATTCTCCGGCGTCAGAACAAAATCGGCGCCATCATCGCGCGCGCGGCGGATCAGGTCCGATACCACCTCGATATTAGGTTGATAGTCTCTGGCTGCGGTGAATTGAATACATGCGGCGGTAAAGGCGGCGGTCATCGCTCGATCCCCAGCTTCGGATCGAGTTTGCCGGCGCGATCGAGCGCCACGAGGTCATCACAGCCGCCGATATGCTCGCCGCCGATAAAGATTTGCGGCACCGTCGTCCGGCCGCCGGCGCGTTGGATCATCTCGGCGCGGCGCTCGGGCTCCTCGCCGATATCGACCTCGACAAACGCGACCCCCTTGTTGCGCAGCAACGCGCGAGCCCGCCCGCAATACGGACAGAACATTGTAGAGTACATCTCTACCTCAGCCATACCCACGCTCCTTGCCGCCAAGCTCGCTGCCAAACCGATTATGCGCCGATCCGCAACGCTCGCGCCAGGGTCAACACGCCGACCGATGCTGCGCCGGCGCGCTTCAGAACCCGCGCACATTCATCGACCGTAGCCCCGGTGGTCATCACATCGTCGATAATCACTAATCGTCTTCCGGTCACCTCCGCCGCGCGCCGCACCGCAAACGCGCTGCGCACATTGCGCTCGCGTGCGAGCGGGCCAAGATGACCCTGCGAAGGGGTTCTGCGGTGCCGGACCAGGCAATCGACCGCGGCTGGCGGACCCCCTGCGAGATGGATCGCATTCGCCAGCAACGCTGCCTGATTGTAGCGACGTTGGAATAGTCGCGACCAGTGCAGCGGAACCGGGGCCAGGAGCTCGGCGTCGGCCAGCACCTCGCTGCCGGCACGCAGCATCCATCGGCCAAAGGCACTCGCGATATCGGTACGGTCGGCGTGCTTCAATCCCAGAACCAGAGCCCGGCTGTTCTTGTCGTATCGCAAAACCGCCCGCGCCCGGTCCCACGCCCGCCCCGCGCGAGCACAATCGGCACAGACCGCGTTTTCACCCATCGGATGCGGGAACGGTAAGCCGCACCCGCCGCACCATGGCGGCGCGAAGAACGTGATGCCGCCCCAGCAACTCCCACAGAGCGTGTCGGGCTCCTCGACGATGTTACCGCACGCGATGCAGCGCGGCGGCAACACGACATCGACGAGGCCGCGTCCTAACTGACGCAATTGCTTTAGGACATTGAGGGTTGTCGCCGCAGGCACCAATGACACATGAACGGGCTATGGGCCGGCGTCAAGCCGCCACCGCAAAGAGGTCCCGATGCCCCCCGGCGAATCCGATCCGACGGTGCTATTCGATCGACGCGCATGGCGGCGCCACCGCGAGCGAGCGGCTCGTCAAGGCGTCGTCGATTTTCTGCATGTTGAAACCGCCGGCCGCCTGCTTGATCGACTGGATCACGTGCGCCGCCCGTTTCGAACAATACTGGATTTGGGTGTGCATTGCGGGGCTCTGTCGCGCGGGCTGGTTTCACGACCGGCGGTCGAACGCGTCATCGCCGTTGATCCGGCGGTCGCGTTCCTGTCTCGTGATCATCTTCCCGCGGTGTGCGCCGACCCCGAACTGCTCCCGTTCAGCGACAATTGCTTCGATCTTGCGATCAGCACTCTGGCCCTGCATTGGGTTGCAGACCTACCGGGTACATTGATCCAGCTGCGCCGCACCCTAAAGCCGGACGGGCTCCTGCTGGCGGCGATGCTCGGCGGCGCCACCCTTGCGGAGTTGCGCACGGCGCTGTTCGAGGCGGAACTCGCCGAGGAAGGCGGTGTGAGCGCGCGAGTGTCGCCGACCGCCGAGGTTGCAGATGCCGCAGCACTGCTCCAGCGCGCCGGCTTCGCGATGCCGGTTGCCGACCTCGACACGATCATCGTGACCTACCCCGATATGCTGGCGCTAATGCGCGATCTCAGAGGCATGGGCGAGGCCAATGCACTCTCGCTGCGCCGACATTCGCTTTTGCGGCGCGCTACCCTGGCGCGCGCGGCGGCGATCTATCGCGAGCGTTACGGTCTCGGGGACGGCCGCATCCCAGCGACTTTCGAAATCCTCTTTCTGACCGGCTGGGTGCCGGACGCGGCCCAACCAAAGCCGCTCAGGCCCGGCAGCGCTCGGCATCGCCTGGCCGATGCGCTCTCTGCGGTCGAGTTCCCGGCCGGCGATCGCGTCGCACCATAATCTTTCTCCTTGGCCACCGTAATATTCGTCGCCGTCATGCCGGTGATGGCAAGTGAACCGGACACTGCGCCCGCGATCTCGGTCGTTGGTTGTTGGAATTTGCCTTGATCGATCGGCGTCGGCAGAGAATGGGCCAACGGCCGCTGTGCAAGCCCAGTCCTGCGTCTGGCTGGTCGTTCAGAACTTCCGTTCCCATATGCTGTTGGCCGAAAGAAGAAATGAATGCGTAAGGAAGCGGATCGTTGCGCTGGGTGAAAGCGATCGCTCTCTTTCTCGCTATCGGCGTGGTGCTGGGAGTTGCGGGGTGGGAGCTCTTCAAGAGCCGGTTCGCTTCCGCTCCGCCGGCGCCGGTCGCGGCCGCGGTTCCGGTCAAGGCGGCGCCGGTCAGGCAACAGAATGTTCCAGCGATCGTGCCGGCGCTCGGCACGGTTCAGTCGGTCGATACGGTAAATATAACGCCGCGGGTCAATGGCCGGATTGAGGCCATCTATTTCAAGCAGGGCGATGAAGTTGCCAAGAGGCAGCCGCTGTTCCTGATCAATCCGCGTCCCTATGAAGCGGCGCTCGAGCAGGCGCAGGGCCAGCTCGCCCATGACGCAGCGACACTGGCCGAGGCCAAAACCGATCTCTCCCGTTATCAGACGCTCCTGGCCGAGAACTCGATCGCGAGGCAGACCGCTGAGGATCAGCGCTATGTGGTCAGCCAGGACGAGGGCACGGTCAAGCAGGACGAGGCCAATGTTGCCAATGCCGAGCTCAATCTTCGCTTCTGTCATATCAATTCGCCGATCGCCGGCCGCACCGGCGCGCTGCAAGTCGATCTCGGCAATTACGTGCAAGCCGCCGGCAGCGCGCAGCAATCCTCAGCGGCAGCCGCCTCGGCGACAGGGGCCGGAACGATAGCGGCGGCGAGCGGGACGCCGCTGGTGACAATCACGCAAATGCAGCCGATCTATGTCAGCTTCAGCGTCCCCCAGACCGAACTCGAAACGATCCGTGAGAATCAGGCCAAAGGCGCCCTGACGGTCGAGGCCTATTCGCAGGCCGGCCAACTGCTCGCCAGCGGCAAGCTCAGTCTGATCAACAACGAGGTCAACACGGCAACCGGCACGATCACGCTGGAAGCTACATTCCCCAACCGCCGCGAGATTCTGTGGCCCGACCAAATGGTCTCGG
>DATJLK010000131.1:0-10575 GCA_035509615.1 Allostellaceae bacterium
GGAAATGTCCCACTATCGCCACGGTAGCTTCATCTTTTCACGTCTCTGCCGTGGTAAATAGCGCCTGATACCAGTCAACTGCTAGAATCAGCTTCCTTCGTGCCTTTCGCTCCTCCCGATCAAAGGCATCGTTCCGGTGCATCGAAACAGGCCGATTTGCGACTTGCCCATAGGGGTGCCCGGTGATCGATCTGCCCATCCGGAACGTGCGGATCATCGGCGTCAAACGGGCCACGACGAATTCGCGGCCATGCGAAGGCGGCCGGGAATTCGTGCAATCGAGCATTGATTGATAGACTTGGACAAAGGCCCTTGCCTGACCCGTTCGCCCATTCCTTCGCCATCGAATGGACTCTGAGGTGAGGCTTCCGGCGAACATCCGCGGCAGGTGGCTGCGCATTTGCGAGGGCATCTTTTAGGCAGGTAGAGCTTCTCGCGAAAATCCGGAGCCGATCCGTTCGCAAACTCGTATGTCAAGCTCTCGTGAGAGATGAACGCTGAACTGACGCGCGCCTACGGGGCAATCGCCAGGCGGTGCTCCGGCGTTATCGGGCAAAGGGGTCATCGATATGGATACCGAACGTGCACCCGAACCCCCGCTCCTTTACTCCGTGGAAGAAACCAAGCGGCTCCTGGGGTTGGGCACGACGACGATCTACCAGCTGCTCAAAGATGGCGCTCTCGAACGCGTCAAATGTGGGACGCGCACGCTGATCAAAGGGCCGAGTGTCCGCAGGTTGGCGGAAGAGGGTCACACACCGAAGCTGAAAGCACCGCCGATCCGCCGAGGGCCTCGTCGCCAAGCGAGCAAAGAAGTGTCGCGGGAGCGAGCGTCGTCGTGGCCGAGCTCTGGCGAATGACAATATCCCGAACGGAATACCGCACCAACAGCTGCACAGCGTTGCAGAGTACCAAACTGGCGGCAGGCTGGGAGGCAGCGAATGATGCCGGGAAGTTGTCCCACTCTTAGGATGAGCGGCGGCTGTGGGGTCGGTTGAGCCGACCTTCGCCGGGACGGACCGCAAGGAGCAGGACGCTCCGATCGCGGTCGCTCCCAGATCGACGACTTGAACTGCCGGCATGCGGATTGTGCTCTGTCCCTAAGCCAATTGTTACTCAACCGCGAATAGCAGCGCGACAGCATCGGAGGGGTGCTCGGTATTTGGAAAATAGTAGGCGGTCCCCCGATCCCGGACCGCATTCGCGGCTGATCGGCTAAACGTGCCGGAGGTGGAGATATAGCCCTAACCGACCGGGCCGAATTCCCGGATCCGGGCGCATCTCGAACAAATCTATCGTCCATCGTTGCCGGTGGCTGATGCCGAGCGCTACGGCTTTCTCTACCTCGCCCTTGAGGCGGGTCCGTGGGGTCAGGAGCGGGGAGGCTCTTCGATTCGTTGCGTCGTTACCCGCCAACTCGACATTTTGCTCGGGCGCTCCACGGCCCCTCTTCGACCGCGCGTGATAGCGGCGACCCCAACCCCGCATCCGTTCAGGACGGCATCTGTACCGGCCCTATCGGAGGGGGACAACTTGTGGGACAGCTGCCCAGATAGCCTCCAAAGGCGCGGATTTCTTGCGACTTGGTCGGACGCCCCCTCCGCCAATAAATCCCCATTTATCTCGTGATAACAATACGTTTAGAGGGCAGCGCGTTCGCAGCCCCATGTGAGGCTCCTAGCGGACAGAGAACATGCCGGAGGTCGATCTGCACGGCCGGTTTGGATGCCTCATCCGACGGCTGCGGCGACGGCTCGCCGCCGAGCTGTTCGCGCTCACCGTTGCCCTCGAGGACGCACCGCCAGCGGCCTACCATTCCGTTGCGACCTGATGCCAATAGCGCCCGATAGAAATGGCCGCCTAACGCGGATGCGGTTGACCGCCAGGTTCCGCCCGGCAGTTTCATAAGCTCACGACCTCGGCTTTGTACTTGCGGGCCAGTTCGCGCACCGTGTGCCACGTCTTTGGGCGGCCGCCGAGATTGCCGGACTGGCCCTTCATGAAACTCATGATCGCCTGATATCGCCCTGTTCTGAGGTGCCATCGATCCTGATCAGCGCGCCTGCGGTCCGGGCGAATGTCTTGCCATCGCGCGACCGATCGCGTGCCGCCATGACAACCTCCTTTTGCAGGAATGTCCTCTCGGGATCGGGCGGGCATGTAAAAAAGCATATTCGACAGCCCAGCGCCGGGGTCGGGACTCCCATTCGGCGCATCAGCGAAGATCTGACATGCCGATGCTCCGGTAGCGTCCGCCGGCAAACACCCGAGTGGCGGGATTGCGTTCCGCCGCCGCAAATCTTATATCTTCGCGGTCGGTCCACCGACTATGGCGATACACGGCTTACGGAATAGGCGTTGCGGACCCGGGGGCAGTACCCGGCGCCTCCACCAACCCTGATCCTTGAGGGGGCGAACCAGGCTCGACGCGCGTGGCAAAGGTAAGATCCGTCGCCCGGCATGATACCACCGTTATCGGGTCAAAATCTAAGTGCGAACGACAACTTCGCAACAGAGGCGCTTGCGGCCTAACCCTTAACAGGGTGAAAGCTTAGAGCAAATCGCGGTCCGAGGGGCACCGGGCAACAGAAGCCCCTCACTCGCCGTCATCGCCTTGAGTCCAGCAAGCGAGCGCTCCCATGGCCCAGGATCTCTTCCAATATGAAAAAATGGTCGAGACCGCGCTGCGCGGGGTGGTTCGCGAAGCGCTGAGCCGCGTGGCCCGCGACGGTTTGCGCGGTGGTCATCATTTTTACATCACCTTTCGCACGACCGCGCCAGGAGTGGTGTTGCCGCCGCAATTGTTGGCAAAATTCCCCGAGGAAATGACGATCGTCTTGCAGCATCAGTTCTGGGGTCTCGCGATCGGCGAGCACGCCTTTTCGGTAACCTTGAGTTTTTCGAGCCGGATGGAGCAGTTGACGATCCCGTTTGCCGCGATTACCGCTTTTGCCGATCCCTCGGTCAAATTCGGCCTGCAATTCCAAATGCCGGCGGCGACGCCCACCGAGCCGTCCGAGGTCGTCTCATCAGCGACGCCGGCCGCTGCCCTGCCCCTCGGCGAGAAAAAAGAGGGTGAGCGGCAGGAGGCCGAAATCGTCACCCTCGATCGGTTCCGCAAACGCTAAGGCTTACTTGACGCAGGGCCGCAAACGGCGATCCTGGAGCCGGATTCGATCGCGGAGCCAGCATGAGCGATTTCGCTTACCATGAGCTTTTCCCGCTAGGCGCGGACGAGGCGCCCTACCGAAAGCTGACCGGCGACTGTGTCGCGACCGGCAGTTTCGAGGGACGGACGATTGTCAAAATCGAGCCCGAGGCGCTGACCCTGCTTGCGGCTCAGGCCTTTGTTGATTCGGCGCATCTGCTGCGCCCCGGTCATCTGGCGTCGCTGCGTGCGATCCTCGACGACCCAGAGGCCTCGTCAAACGACAAGTTTGTTGCCTTCGATCTTCTCAAGAACGCCAACATCGCCGCCGGCAAGGTCTTGCCGATGTGTCAGGACACCGGCACCGCGATCGTGATGGGCAAAAAAGGTCAGCAGGTGTGGACCGAGGGCGATGATGCGGCGGCGATCTCGGCCGGCATCCGTCGGACTTACACCGAAACCAATCTGCGCTACAGCCAACTCGCTCCGCTGTCGATGTACGAGGAGGTCAACACCGGCGACAATCTGCCGGCGCAGATCGACCTCTTTGCCGAACCCGGCGACCAGTACAAGTTCCTGTTCATTGCCAAGGGCGGCGGCTCGGCCAACAAGAGTTTTCTGTATCAGCAATCAAAAGCGGTGCTGAACCCGAAATCATTGCTCAAATTCCTTGACGGAAACATCCGCACGCTCGGCACCGCCGCCTGCCCGCCCTATCATCTGGCAATTGTAATCGGCGGCACCTCGGCCGAGATGAACCTGAAGACGGTCAAGCTCGCCAGCTGCCGCTATCTCGACAGCCTACCGGCGCAGGGCAGCCGACACGGAAACGCCTATCGCGACCGCGGCTTTGAGCAAGAGGTGCTGGAGCTGACGCGCCGGCTCGGCATCGGCGCGCAGTTCGGCGGCAAATATTTCTGCCACGACGTGCGGGTGATCCGCCTGCCGCGGCACGGCGCCAGCCTGCCAATAGGGATCGGCGTCTCCTGCGCGGCCGACCGTCAGATCCTTGGCAAAATCACTGCGGATGGTGTTTTTCTCGAAGAACTCGAAACCAACCCGGCGCGCTTTCTGCCCGATATCGACGAGGCGACACTCGGCGGCGAGGTCGTGTCGATCGATCTCAACCAGCCGATGGCCGAGATCCGCCGCACCTTGTCGCGATATCCGATCAAGACCCGGCTCAGCCTGACCGGGCCCCTGGTCGTCGCGCGCGACATCGCTCACGCAAAATTGCAAGAGCGTCTCGATCGCGGCGAAGGTCTGCCCGAATATGCTAAAAATCACCCGATCTATTATGCCGGGCCGGCCAAGACGCCAGCGGGCTATGCTTCGGGGTCGTTCGGGCCGACCACCGCCGGCCGCATGGACAGCTATGTCGAAGCGTTCATGGCGGCGGGCGGTAGCTTTGTCACGCTCGCCAAGGGCAACCGCGGCGCCGAAGTCCGCGACGCCTGCCGCAGACATGGCGGGTTTTATCTCGGGTCAATCGGCGGACCGGCTGCGCGGCTCGCCCGCGACTGCATCCGCAAGGTCGAGGTCCTGGAATATCCCGAACTCGGCATGGAAGCAGTCTGGCGGATCGAGGTCGAAAATTTTCCTGCCTTTATCGTGGTCGACGACAAGGGCAACGACTTTTTTGCCGCTTTGACTTGACGCGCCTCGGCGGCGGACCCGATGCGGAGGCGTCCCGATTGGCGCCGGATGACCTGCTGGACGCGCTTATCCGCGGTGAGCGAGGGGCATGGGAGGCATTTGTCAGGCGATACGCCGGTCTTGTCGTCGCCGCGGTGCGCGGGGTTGCGCGCGAGGCGGCCGAGGTCGAAGACCTGACCCAGGAGGTGTTTCTGCGGTTGTGCCGCAATGATTTTCGTCTGTTGCGCAGTTACGATCCGGCACGCGCCGGCTTGTCGACCTGGATCACGATTGTCGCCCGCAGCACCGCGCGGGACGCTTTGCGGCGTCACCGGCCCGTCATCGTGCCGATCGATGCAGTGCCCGAAACCCAGCTTTCGGTCGATGCCGTCGAACCCATCCGCAAGCTGAAGCTCCCCGAGGCGCTGCTGTCGCCGCGCCAGCGCGAGATTCTCGCTATGCTCTACGACCAGGATATGGAAGTCGCTGAGATCGCAGCGCTCCTCGGCATCGACCCGCAAACCGTGCGCAGCGCCCATCACAAGGCGATGATCAAATTGCGTGCCTATTTCAAGGCGGAAGCGCAATGAACATTCGAACCACAAGGTTGCGGGGATGCCGGCAAGGTGGCCTGCCTAACATGCCCAAAGAGCGGTGCGATGACCCGAGCTAACGACGCAATCGAAGGACCGGCGGATTTCGAGGCCGGTCGCACCTTATGGCAGCGCTGCCGCAAGACCGAGGCGCCGGAAAGCGAACCCGAGCGCTTTCTCGACCTTGCTGCATTGGCGGATGGCACCCTCGAGGACGAGGAGCATGACCGCGTCGTTGCCCGGCTCACGGGTGACTCGACCGCACTCTCCGACGTCGCCGCGGCGCGAGCGCTTTCCGTCGGCGGCATTGCAATGCCGAGCGGGATCGAGCCGATCATCGAACGGGCTGTCGCGATCCTCGAACCGCCAGCAGCATCCAACCGCGTCGTTGCATTGGCGCCGTCATCAGGGCGAGCCGTCCTTCAGATCGTCGCGCAATGGGGCAGCCTGGCGGCGGCGATCGCGTTTGCCAGCTGGCTTGGATTTGCGATGGGCAGCGGCGCATCGCTGACGCTGATCCAGCCGGGTCAACCGAGCCAGATCGGCGATGACAGCTTTCTGCCTGAACTCCTCGACCCGGCGACCGGCTTTCTGCGCGACCTTGGCACCGGCCAGCAGACATGATGCTTGCCGAACCGGCCGTGCATAGCGCCACCCGCCAGCATTGGTGGAAGGTCCTGCTGGCGCTGTCGCTGGCATTGAACCTGTTCTTTGTCATCGGCGCGCTGTGGATACACGTTCATCATCGGCACCCGCTGGTAATGGCCCCCGCAGACCGGCTCGAACAGATGGCCAGCGAGATCGGATTGAACCCCGAGCAAAAAGTGGCCTTCGCACATTACTCGCAGACCATGCGTGACCGCTTGCAGGCCTTGCACGACGCGGTACAACCACTGATTAGCGCTGCCTGGTCGGAGGTCGCCAAAACGCGCGCCGACGAAGCCAAGGTCATGCAGTACTTCGACCAGGCCGACGAGCAGCGCCGTAGCTTCACACGCGATCTGACGACGAGGACGTTGTCGTTTCTCGCGACGCTGTCGCCCGAGCAGCGCGCTAAATTCGTCCAGATCGCGCGCCATGGCCCGCGTCCATGGTCGCCGCCCCACGATCATGATCACGATGGCGACCACTAGACCGTGATCGGATCGCGGCGCTGCGATCCGATCTAGGAAGCTTGCTCTTAGTGGCCGATCGCCGGGCGGCGGCCGCGGTTATTTCGTCCCGAACAGACGGTCGCCGGCATCGCCGAGGCCGGGCAGAATATAGCCATGGGCGTCGAGGCAGCGGTCGAGTGCTGCGGCGACAATCGCGACGTCGGGAAAGACGCTCAGCACCGTGTCCACTCCTTCGGGAGCGGCAACCAGACAGACAAATTTGATCGAGCGCGCGTGAAGTTCGACCAGGCGGGAGATTGCCGCCACCGCGGAATTGCCGGTCGCCAGCATCGGATCGACCACGATGACATCACGCTCGGCCAGATCCTCAGGCAATTTCAGATAATATTCGACCGCCTGCAGAGTGCGCGGCTCGCGATAAATCCCGATATGGCCGACCCGCGCTGACGGCAGCAGATCAAGCATGCCGTCAAGAATTCCGTTACCGGCGCGCAGGATCGAGACCAGGCAGAGCTTCTTGCCCGACAACAGCGGGAAGCTGCCGCGCTCAAGTGGCGTCTCGATTGCAGCCGGTTCGAGCGGCAGATCGCGTGTTGCTTCATAGGCAAGCAACAGGCTGGTCTCGCGCAGCAGCCGCCGGAACTCCGCGGTCGAGGTCTCGCGATCGCGCATCAACGTCAGTTTGTGTTGGATCAGCGGATGATCGACGACGATCAAGCCCGCTCGCGGCTGCTGCACCTGGACCTGGCTCATTCCCACCACCCGTCCTCCTCCTAGACCATGATCGTATCGGATGGAAGCGCTTGGCGCTGCGATCCGACACGTGAATCAGGGTCTCGCCCTTGGAATCGAGGTTCACGTACGAAATGGAAGCTCTGTTGCCATTCATGCGATCCTCTAGAACAAAGTGCCGTCACTGACGATCGTGATTGGTGGGCTGCCGTCCGGCCGTCGCTCGAGAGCGATGTCGCGGCCCGCCGCCCAGCTGCCGCCTTCGAGCACGCAGGCAAGCGGGAATTCCTGCGCGCTCTTGCCGAGGCGGGCGCGTACCGCAGGCGCCAACCGATCGAGCAATGCCACGGTCAACGCCCGCCATTCGACCACAGCTTCGCTCGTCGCGGCGAGTGGACGGGACAGCAGGTGCGGATCGCGCGGTCTGATGACGCCGCAATCGAGAAACAGGCCGCCGTTACGGTATTCGGCAAGCCCGGTCAATCGATCAAGCCCGGAGACCTGCATATCTGCGGCCTCGAGCGGCTCGACCAGCGAATAGGCAAGCCATTGCGAGAGCTTGTGGAACGGGACGAAACCGTCGCGCGACACGGCGCTATGCCGTCCGCAATCGCCGAGCGGCACGCCACCGAGGCTGAACCGTGCCGGCCAGATCGGCGCCAAAGCCAGCAGCAAGGTGCTCAGGATCTCCGCTGCCGGCAGGTCTTTGCCCCGAGCACGCCAATAGTCGAAGAGGTGACCCGGCCGGGCCGGCGTGCCAAATCGTCCCGGATCGGCAGCGCAGCACTCGCCCAACCGGCGCAGCAAAGCAGCCCGGTTGTCGATCCCGAGCAGCCGGTTCCCCGGGTCATGCTGAAACGCGGCGGCCAGAGATCGCGGCCTGATATCCGCCAGTGCGGCCGCGTCTGCCCGCCACGGCGCCTTTGAGTCGACCGCGAAAAGCCCGTGCTGCATTGCCCGCAGGCTCGCCACCGCCAGCCCCTCGGAGCGTCCCCATATCTGTCCGGTCTCGGCCTCGCGGTAGCGCCATCCCTGCCCCGCCCCGGCGTCGAGCAATACCGAGAGGACCGCGAGATCGATGCGCGCTCGCACCCGTTCGGCGGCATCGCCATCGGCGGCGACGAGGGCGGCGCGGTCGACGCCGCCGACGCAAAAGTGTCGCCAACGGCTGTGATAGGGGACGGCGAGATCCGGATAGCGGCGGCGCGTGAGAGCGGCAACGCGATCGGCCGCCTCGCCGAGCCGGTGCAGGTCGAGCCGGAAATGCCGCGCCTCGCCACGTTCGGCCGCCGTAAACACGATTGCGCAGCGCTCGCGCACCGCGGCAGCGCTGAGCAGCGCCGTCGCCGTCGCTCGATCGTCATTCGCCGAGGGCACGGCCTTTGACGCGGCCGAGTTCCTCGGCGTCAGGCACGCCCGTCGGTGCGAAATAACCCGCCGCCTTTTTGGCCTCGATCTCGACCGAGGCGTCGAGCGGTATCAGCCGCTCGGGGATGGCCACCTGCTCGATGATGTCGATCCCCTGGGCTTCGAGTGCCATCCGTTTCATGTTCGACATCGATACCCAACGATCGATGCGACGCACCCCGAGCCAGTGCAGGACATCCGGCATCAATTCCTGAAACCGCAGATCCTGAGCCCCGGCGACGCATTCGGTGCGGCGGAAATAGGTATCGGCGCGATCGCCGCCCGGCTGCCGCTTGCGGGCGTTGTAGACGAGAAATTTGGTGACCTCGCCAAGCGCCCGGCCTTCTTTTCTGTTGTAGACGATGATCCCGACCCCGCCTTGTTGCGCGGTCGCGACGCACACCTCGATGCCGTGCACCAGATAGGGCCGGCAGGTGCAGATGTCGGAACCGAAGACATCCGACCCGTTGCATTCGTCGTGGACGCGGCAGGCGATGACGGTTCCGTTGACGCCAATCCGATCGACCTCGCCAAACAGATAAAGCGTGGTCCCGCCGACCGGCGGCAGCAGCACTTCAAGATCGGGCCGGGTTACCAGTTCGGGAAACATGCCGCCGGTCTCCTCGAACAGGGTGCGGCGCAGTTCGGTCTCGGCTACGCCAAAGCGCGCCGCCAGTCCCGGCAGATGCCAGACCGGATCGATCGCCACCTTGGTTACCCGGATCTCGCCATTGTCGAGCAGAACCCGCCCATCCGCGGCCAGACCGCGCTCGGCCATCCGTTCGCGGATTTCGGGCATCGCGATGCGCGCAACGGCGACCGCGATCGTTGGACGCACATCGACGCCGTTGCGGATCACGCTGGCGAAAGCCTCGCCGACAAGGTGTCCCCACGGATCAAGCGACACGATCTTTGTTGGATCGCTCCATGACGCATTGGGCGCGATCAGCGCGACCGGCGCGGTATCGGTCAGATCGGGCCGGTGGTTGCGGGCGAGCGCTTTGGTCGCGACGGCAAGCGCGCGATAGATCCCATACGCGCCGGAATGGGATCCGATTGCGTTGCGCCGGCTCGGCTCCGCTGGCGCCGCCACTACCGGTCCGCGCTCACCCGGACTAGCCGCACCCCAGTGCAACGGGGTGGTACTTCCCCCGGCACTTCCGGGATGCGATGTCAACCGGATGTGGCGCGGTATCGCTTGGTCCATGTCCTGTTCTATCTCATTCGTCGGCCTCAGCCGAGAGAAACGATGTAGTGAACATGATCGCCCGCCGCAACTCCGCCCGGCCGAGCTGTCCTGTCGTCAATGATTTGCCTACACCGAACCTTTTACGCGCTACCGATGTTTCAGAAAGGACGACCAATCCTGAGATGGAGAAAGCTACATGAAACGCGCGATGATCTTTGCGGTGCCATTGCTTGTCGCCGGCCTGGCCGGGGCCCCGGCATATGCCGCGGGATGTTTGAAAGGTGCGGCGATCGGCGGCATCGGCGGACATTTCCTGGGTCATCACGCTTTGCTAGGCGCAGGCGTCGGATGCCTGATCGGTCACCATGAAGCGGCCAAGCACGCGCGCGAAAGGGCTGAGATGCAACATCAGATGGGCAGCTCTGGCGGCGGCGCGCAGGCGCGTTCGAATTACGGCAGATAAGCGGCCTCCCCGGGACGGCATATCGTCCACTCGACCACAGCGAGGCCAGACTGGCGCGGATCGATGGGAGGCATCGGCAGCTGGAAGGCCCGAGAAATGGTTGACTTTGTCAACCATTTTGCGATGGTCCAGAGATTGAACGGGCATCGGGGCGAAGCTAATGTCGGGGGCTGTCCTCGATCGGCACATCGCCGATCTCCGTCGCTTCAACCGGTTTTACACCCAGAAGATCGGCGTGCTCGAAGACGGGTTGCTCGCGAGCCGGTTTTCGCTGACCGAGGCCCGCATCCTGT
>DATJLK010000132.1:0-24199 GCA_035509615.1 Allostellaceae bacterium
GGGATGTATGTGCGGCCGGATGCGAGACGGGCGGGGCTCGGCCGTCGGCTAGTCGAAGCGGTCATTGGGCATGCCTGCCATCACGTCGAAATTCTCCAATTGACGGTAGTCAGCGGCAACGATGCGGCCCGGCGCCTTTACCAGCGGCTCGGTTTTGTCGAATACGGAATCGAGAGGAACGCGTTGAAAGCGGGTGCGGATTATTGCGACGAGGTGCTGATGGCAAAATTCCTCTTTGCCGACCAGGCGGCCCGATCGTGATCCCGCGCTACAGCCGGCCCGAGATGACCCGGATCTGGTCGCCGGAAAACCGGTTTCGGATCTGGTTCGAGATCGAGGCGCATGCCTGCGATGCTCAGGCAGCGCTCGGAATCATCCCGCCGAGCGCGGCGCGTGCGGTCTGGGAGCGCGGCCGCTTCGAGATCGAGCGGATCGACGAAATCGAGCGCGAGACGCGCCATGACGTCATTGCGTTCCTGACCAACCTCGCCGAGCATATCGGCCCCGAGGCGCGGTTTTTGCACCAAGGCATGACGTCGAGCGACGTGCTCGACACCTGTCTTGCGGTGCAATTGAAGGAAGCCGCTGACCTGCTGCTGGCCGATCTTGGCGCGTTGCTCGCGGCGCTCGAGCGTCGCGCCTCCGAGCACAAATATACCCCGACGATCGGCCGCAGCCATGGCATCCATGCCGAGCCGACGACCTTTGGCCTGAAGCTCGCCGGGCACTACGCCGAATTTGCCCGCAACCGCGACCGGCTGCTTTCCGCACGCAAGCAAATCGCAACCTGCGCGATCTCGGGGGCGGTCGGCACCTTTGCCAATATCGACCCGGCGGTCGAGGCTTATGTCGCCAAACAGTTGGGCCTCGAACCCGAGCCGATCTCGACCCAGGTGATCCCGCGCGACCGCCACGCGCAGTATTTTACGACGCTGGCGCTGATCGCCGCCGGGATCGAGCGGCTGGCGACCGAAATCCGCCACCTGCAGCGCACCGAGGTGGGCGAAGCCGAGGAATATTTCGCGCCGGGGCAAAAGGGTTCCTCGGCGATGCCGCACAAGCGCAATCCGGTGCTCGCCGAAAATCTGACAGGGCTGGCGCGGCTGGTCCGCAGCGCGGCGGTGCCGGCGCTGGAAGACGTGGTGTTGTGGCATGAACGCGACATCTCGCATTCCTCGGTCGAGCGGGTCATCGCCCCGGATGCAACGGTGGCCCTCGACTTCGCGCTCGTCAGGCTGACCGGTCTCGTTGACCGGCTCGTCGTCTACCCTGAGCGGATGCGCCAGAATCTCGAATCATCGGGCGGGCTCGTCGATTCGCAGCGCGTGCTGCTGGCGCTGACCCAGAAAGGGATGAGCCGCGAGGCCGCCTATACCGCGGTCCAGCGCCATGCAATGGCCGCCTGGCGCGGCGAGGGCCGCTTTGCCGATCTGCTACGGGCCGACCCGGAGATTGCCCGCTATCTCGATCCGCAGACGATTGACGGCCTGTTCGACCCGGCTTACCACCTCAAACACGTCGATACGATCTTCGCCCGCGTCTTTGGCCAGCCGGGTGATCGTCAGCAGGGGTAATACCGCCGATAATACGGGTTCCAGCAGCTCCGCGGTGAATAATATGGCGTCGGCGGATAATAATAGGCCGGGGCCGGTGGGTTATAATACCCGTAAGGGTTATAATAGGGATTGTAATAGGGGTTTGCCGCCGCGCCGAGAGCACTGCCGACCGCAAAGGCGCCGAGCCCGATCCCCACCCCGGCGGCCGGGCTCAGGGCGTGCGCGGGGTGCTGGGGTGCGGCGGTAAGCCCGATCGCGGCAAGAACCGCAGCCCCGACCGCGAGGCTGCGCCCGCGCGATGCGAAGTGTTTACCAACAGTCATTTGCCCCTCCTGCAGTTTGACCGCGGCACCGGCAAGTCGATGACCAGGCGCCTGGCATCCTGTCGTAATAACGATCGGCGACGCAGCGAATTCCCAAATCCCGAGGGCGGGGCGGCACCTCGGCGCCACCGATATCGGCGTTTGAAAACGCAGTGACTTTACCCAATAACACACCGCGTTTGCCATCGGGGGGCCGATCGTCTTTAACCAGCAAACAGGTTGCTCGGCGCGCAGCGCAGTTACCGGCGCTGTGGGCAGGTCGGCATCAACCGCCCCGTATCAACCGCCCCGTATCAACCGCAGGGATGGCAGGGCATCGCCGTCCGCCGCCACGCGAACGGGCTCGGCATCCGCACGGCGGTTCTGCCGATTCCCGCAACCGGCGGTGGGACATCAGGTGGGACGTCATCCGTGTTGGCCCGTCCGGCCGGCTGGTCATCGACGGCATGGACAATACCGCCTATCATCGCGAGGCCCTAAACACCATCTTTCGTCATCTTTGACGAATGCAGGCAAGTCAGGAGGAACCAGGATGAGTTCGCTGCGCAGCAGGAATGGCCCGCGCATCAGATATACGCCGCAACAAGCGGCTCCCTACGAGACGATCACGGTCGACAAACTGACCCCGATCATCGGCGGCGAGATCGGCGGGATCGACCTGCGCGCGATCAGCAATCAGCAGATGGACGAGGTCCACCGCGCTCTGGCCGAGAATTTGGTGATCTTCTTTCGCGACCAGCACCTGAGCCCGGACCAGCACCTCGATTTCGGGCGCCGGTTTGGTGAATTGCACATCCACCCCGCCGCCCCGTCGGAGCCCGGCCACCCCGAACTGATGATCATCCATGCCGACAAGGACAGCCCGCGCGCCAATGGTGAGGGTTGGCACTCCGATGTCTCGTGCGACGTCGAGCCGCCGATGGGGTCGATCCTCTACATCCGGGAATGCCCGCCGCGCGGCGGCGACACGCTGTTCGCCAACATGTATGCGGCTTACGAGGCGCTGAGCGATCGGATGAAGACCTATCTCGAAGGCCTTACCGCGCGCCATGACGGCGAGCATTACCGCGGCCAATATGCCAATTACGGCATAAAGGACAAGGAAAGCTATCCGTTCGCCGATCATCCGGTCGTCCGCACCCATCCGGTGACCGGCCGCAAGGCGCTTTATGTCAATGAGGGCTTCACCCGGTACATCAACGGCATTCCCCGCGACGAGAGCACCGGCATCCTGCAATACCTCTACAAGCACATGGCAAACCCGCTGTTCCAATGCCGCTTTCGCTGGCAGGAAAACTCGATCGCGTTTTGGGACAATCGCTGCGTCCAGCATCACGCGATGTGGGATTATTGGCCGCACACCCGCTCCGGCAACCGGGTTACTGTCAAAGGCGACCGACCAGTCTAGCGCTCGGGGTATATAGCGCTATTCCGCCATCAGCTGCTGTCGAGCCTGCGCGGCGAAATGCTCGAGTTCAAAGCTGATGCGCGCGGGGGTCATGGTCGGGTCCCTGGCGCCGAGATCGGCGGCAATCTTGTCGATCACATTCTTGTCGCCGCCCGGCTCGAACTGGGCGTCGACAACCCGCTTACCGTAGGCCTCGGCCGCTTCGCCGAGCAGTCCCAGATGGCGCGCCGCCCACAGCCCCAGCAACCGGTTGCGTCGCGCGGTCACCTTGAATTGGAATTCCTGGTCATGCTGGAAGCGGGCTTCGAATTCCCGCTCGCGGTCGGCAAAGGTCGGCATCGTTCCCTCATCTCCGACACCGCTGGTCGGTTCGGCGGCGCGGCTTTCGATATGGCTTGATCCAATCGCAGCGGCAAGGCAAGAACCTGACGCTTAATGTGCACTCTTGTGATCCTGCGCCGTCCGGAGCATCGCTGGCCGGTGCTGATTGGCGCCAACCGCGATGAAATGATCGACCGGCCATGGCAGGCGCCGGGGCGACATTGGCCCGATCGGCCCGAGGTGGTCGGCGGGCTCGATGTCCTGGCGGGAGGATCGTGGCTTGGCATCAACGACTGGGGTGTGGCCGCCGCGGTGCTGAACCGGACCGGCTCGCTCGGACCCGTCCCGAGCCGGCGGTCGCGCGGCGAACTGGTGCTGGAGGCGCTCGATCATGCCGACGCCGTCGATGCCGCTCAAGCGCTGTCCTATCTCGACCCGGACGCCTACCGCACCTTCAACCTGATCGTCGCCGACGAGCGCGACGGGTTCTGGCTGCGCCACGCCGATGGTCGCCGCGTCGAGGTTCACCCGCTAAAGGAAGG
This sequence comes from Allostellaceae bacterium, assembly GCA_035509615.1. Lineage (GTDB taxonomy): Bacteria > Pseudomonadota > Alphaproteobacteria > ATCC43930 > CGMCC-115725 > AP-15. The sequence goes on from DATJLK010000132.1 coordinate 4,151, forward strand.
GCTGTCGCTGATCGCTGCCGGCGATATCGACGATCTCGGCACCCGCCGGCTCCAGCTGGCGATGCCGGCGTTCCGTGCTTGGCCCGTGCCCGAGCCCGATCGCGCCGACTGGACCGGCTGGCAGGAGCTGCTCGGCAGCAACCGCACCCCTCCCGGCGAGCCGCCGACCGCGGCGATGCGCTTTGTCACCGACGGGTACGGCACGCTGTCGAGCAGCTTGATCGCGCTGCCGACACGCGCCGAGCCCGAATTGCTGCCAAAGTTTCGCTTTGCATCATGGCTGCCGCAAGAGACGCCGTGGCAGGACATCAGCCTCGCCTGACCCGCGGGCTGCCTCGGTTCCCCGCGGGCGGAGAGGGTCAGCGAGGGGGACCGCGGCGTTGTCTCGCAGGCAAGCCGTCGCCATATCCGACAAGCGATTGATCAGACGGCAATCCCGATGAAAGCGCGCATCCATGTGAGCCTCAAGAAAGGGGTGCTCGACCCGCAGGGCAAGGCGATCGGCAACGCTCTTGCTTCACTCGGATTTACCGGCATCAACGAGGTCAGGCAGGGCAAGCTGATCGAGATCGAGATCGCCGAGACCGATCGGTCGCGGGCTCGCGACGTGGTCGAGGCGATGTGCCGGCAGTTGCTCGCCAACCCGGTCATCGAAGATTACGCAATCGATCTGGGTTGAGATCGGTTCAGGTTGAGGCAGCGATGAAATCGGTGGTCGTGATCTTTCCCGGCTCGAACCGCGAGCGCGATGTGTGCATGGCGCTGGCACGCGCCACCGGACACCAACCGGCCCGGGTCTGGCACGGCGAAACGGCATTGCCGGCGACGGATCTGATCGTCCTGCCGGGCGGTTTTGCCTATGGCGATTATCTGCGCTGTGGTGCCATGGCGGCGCATTCCCCGATCATGCGTGCGGTCCGCGCCGGCGCTGACCGCGGCACCCCGGTGCTCGGCATCTGCAACGGGTTTCAGATTCTGACCGAGGCCGGAATGCTGCCGGGTGCGCTGTTGCCAAACCGGTCGCTGCGTTTCACCTGCCGCGACATCCATTTGCGGGTCGACAATAATCAGACGATCTTCACCTGCGGCTATCAGTCCGGCCAGGCGATCCGGGTGCCGGTCGCGCATCACGACGGCAACTACACCGCCGACCCCGACACGCTCGCCCGGCTCGAAGGCGAGGGGCTCGTCGCCTTTCGCTATTGCCGGCCCGACGGCAGCCTCGACGACGTGGCAAATTTCAACGGCTCGGCCCAGGCGATCGCCGGCATCCTCAGCGACAGCCGGACGGTCCTCGGACTAATGCCGCACCCCGAGAACGCGACCGATCCCGAGCTCGGCGGCAGCGACGGCGCCGCTTTCTTCGCGGGCTTGGCAAGCGCGCTGCAATGACGGGTGCTTGGCGGCCACAAGACGCGCCTTCCGTTACCTTTTCCCTGCCGGCGAGAGGGCAGGGGGCAGGAGGGCCGGGTTTGCGGAGCATCCCCGCGCTGCATTCCTCGGAGAAGTCTCACGCCGAACACTGGAGGAGAGGTTTGAGTGAGAAGGGCTGACGGGCCGTGAACACCGGCAGCAACATCACCCCGGACCTCGCCGCCGAGCACGGCCTGACCGAAGACGAGTTCGCGCGCGCCTGCGCCATCCTCGGCCGCACCCCGAACCTGACCGAACTCGGCATTTTTTCGGTGATGTGGAGCGAGCACTGCTCGTACAAATCCTCGAAAATCTGGCTCAAGACCCTGCCGACTTCGGGTCCGCAGGTCATTTGCGGACCGGGCGAGAATGCCGGTGTCGTCGATATCGGCGATGGCGAGGCCGTCGTCTTCAAGATCGAGAGCCACAATCACCCGTCGTTTATCGAGCCTTATCAGGGGGCGGCGACCGGCGTCGGCGGCATCCTGCGCGACGTCTTCACGATGGGCGCCCGCCCGGTGGCGATCCTCGATTCGCTGCGCTTTGGCAAGCCCGGGCATCCGCGCACCCGCCACCTGGTGGCCGGGGTCGTCGCCGGTATCGGCGGCTACGGCAACTGCGTCGGGGTGCCGACCGTCGGCGGTGAGTGCGAGTTCGACGCGGCCTATGATGGCAACATCCTGGTCAACGCGATGTGCGTCGGGCTCGCGCGCGCCGAGCGGCTGTTTTATTCGGCCGCCGCCGGTCGCGGCAATGCGGTCGTCTATGTCGGCGCAAAGACCGGCCGCGACGGCATTCACGGGGCGACGATGGCGTCGGCCGAGTTCGGCGGTGCCCCGGGGGCTCTTGGCGAAAAGCGGCCAACGGTACAGGTTGGCGATCCGTTCACTGAGAAATTGCTGATCGAGGCCTGCCTCGAACTGATGCAGACCGACGCGATCGTCGCGATCCAGGATATGGGTGCGGCCGGGCTGACCTCGTCCTCGGTCGAGATGGCGGGAAAGGGCGGGCTTGGCATCGAGCTTGATCTCGACCGCGTGCCGGTGCGCGAAACCGGCATGACCGCCTATGAGATCATGCTGAGCGAAAGCCAGGAGCGGATGCTGATGGTGCTCCGCCCATCGAGCGAGGCCGCGGCACGTGCGATCTTTGAGAAGTGGGGGCTCGATTTCGCGGTCATCGGCCATGTCACCGACACCGGGCGGCTGGTTTTGCGCATACACGGCGAGGTGTCGGCCGATATCCCGATCGGGCCGCTGGTCGGTGAAGCGCCGGTTTACCAGCGGCCGTGGCACCCTACCCGGCCCGAGCCCGCGATCGACCCGTTCTCGCTTCCCGACCGGGATCCCTTCGCCTGCCTTGAACGGTTGATCGCCTCGCCGGCATTGTCGTCCAAGCGCTGGATCTGGGAGCAATATGATCATCTGGTGATGGGCAATACCCTGAAGCGGCCGGGCGGCGACGCTGCCGTGATCAGGGTCGGCGAGCGGAAGGCGCTGGCCTTGGCGACCGATTGCACGCCGCGCTACTGCCGGGCCGACCCGGTGCGCGGCGGCACGCAGGCGGTGGCCGAGAACTGGCGCAATCTGACCGCCGTCGGCGCCTTGCCACTGGCGCTGACCGACAACCTCAATTTCGGCAACCCTGAGCGGCCGGAGATTATGGGCCAGCTGGTCGGCGCCATCGAAGGCATCGGCGCGGCGTGCCGTGCGCTCGACTACCCGGTCGTGTCGGGCAATGTGTCATTGTACAACGAGACCAGCGGCCATGCGATTTTGCCCACCCCGGTCATCGGCGGCGTCGGTTTGATCGCTGATCGGCGCCGGGTCGTCGATCTGGCGCTAAAATCCGACGGCGATGCATTGATCGTGATTGGCGAGACGGGCGGTCATCTCGGCGCCTCGCTCTATCTCCGCGAGATCGAAGGTCGCGAGACCGGCGCGCCGCCTCCGGTCGATCTTGCTGCCGAGCGCCGCAACGGCGATTTCGTGCGCGCCGAGATCGCCACCGGGCATGTCGCCGCCTGTCATGACCTGTCTGATGGCGGGCTCCTCACCGCGATTGCCGAGATGGCGATGGCCGGCGATCGCGGCGTTCGCCTGGCGCCGCTGCCCGACGACCTGCCCCGCCACGCCTATCTCTTTGGCGAAGACCAGGCGCGTTATCTGATCGAAACCGCGATCCCCGACGCCGTGCTCGCCGCTGCGGCGGCCGCCAGTGTCGCAGCTCGCGTCGTCGGTAGCGTGGGCGGGGCCGCGTTGACACTTCCCGGTGCTGGTGCCATATCGGTGCACGCGCTGGAGACTGCACACGAGGCATGGCTGCCGGGCTATATGAAGCAGGGTTGAGCGAGGAGAACGTCCGATGGCGATGGATGCGGCGACGATCGAGCGGCTGATCAAAGAGAGCCTGCCGGACGCGCAGGTGTCGATCGAGGATCTGCGCGGCGATGGTGATCACTATGCCGCCCATGTCGTATCCGGCGCGTTTCGCGGCAAAACCCGGGTTCAGCAGCACCAGATGGTGTATCAGGCGTTGCGCGGCCGAATGGGCAATGAACTCCATGCGCTGGCGCTGCAAACCGGCGCTCCCGAGGAGTAAGGCTCAGCACCCTCCCCCACACAATCCGCAATCGAGGAAGCAATCATGGATACCATCGTTCACGACCGCATCCAGCAGGAGATCACCGATACCCCGGTCGTGCTCTTTATGAAGGGCTCGCCGGTGTTCCCGCAATGCGGCTTTTCCGCGGCGGTGGTCCAGATCCTCAGTCAGATGGGCGTCAAGTTCAAAGGCGTCGACGTTCTCTCCGACCCGGAGGTGCGCCAGGGGATCAAGGAATTCTCGAGCTGGCCGACAATCCCGCAGCTCTACGTCAAGGGCGAGTTCATCGGCGGCTGTGACATCGTTCGCGAGATGTACGAGACCGGCGAATTGAAGCAGGTCTTTGAGGAAAAGGGTGTGTCTATCCGCGCCTAGCGGGCCTCACCGTGTCGATCGACGGGGATGAGCCGCGTCGGATCGAGGCGAAAGATCATCGGAAAAAACGGGTAATGCCACGGCAGGTGGCGGGCGCCGGCCTCGGCGATCGCCCACAGCTTGCCGTATCGGTCGAATGCAATGCCTTCGATGCCGGCGGTCACGGCAAATCGCCGGTATAGGCGTCCGGTCTGCGGGTCGCGTTCGTCAAGAAAGCCCCAGCTGATATCGCTGCGCGCGACCCAAAGGCGCCCTGAAGAATCGAGGGCGCCACCCTGGCCATAGGTCGGGATCGGCACAACCAGCGAGGCGGCGTCCGGGGTCAGGGCTGCACCGTCGTTTAGGTCGTTGATCGCCGATAGCGCGAACTTGAAGGCCTTGGCTGGCCCCTCGGGCTCGTAATCGCCGATCCAGATCGCGCCTCGGTCGGAAACAGCAAACGCGCCTTTCAGCCCGCGCCCGAGCGGAATGGTCCGGAATTTTGGTGGGTTGCGATCAAAAGCCTGATCAAGATCGACCTCGAACAGCGTGTGGGTATCGGCGATGAACAGTTCGCCGGCGCCGGCATAGGCGAGACCGCCGGCGTGCCCGCACGGAGCGGGGATATCAATATGGCCGGTTTCGTCGCCAGTGACGGGATCGACGCGAAAGACGCGGCACGGCCCCCGATTCCGCCACTTCCGGCGGCTCCGATAGGCCGAGATCAGCAGGCGGTGATCGGCGATCGCGAGCCCTTGCGGGTCCCAGCCGGCGTCGAGCCCGGGCATCCATATCATCCGGTCGATAGCCGCCCGGTTTGGCACATCGCTGACCAAAGCCGGGCCATAATTCGGCCTCTGACCCAGGATCAGGACCGGGTTTGCAACCGGCGCCGGCGCGACGCCAGTTGCCGCGGCAAGTGCCAGTGCTGTCACAACGCGCCAAGCCCGGCTCAGCGCGCCGGCAATCGGTCGGCATGCCCATCGCTCGCTCATATCCATGGCGAATAAACCCGCCAATCGGCGCTATGATCGGCAGGATGAATGAGCCACGCCCGCAGGAGCGCGGAATGGAGCACAACCGACATGCTTTTGGGACCCGCGCCGTGCATGGCGGCGGCGGTCCCGACCCGACGACGGGTGCTGTCTCTGTGCCGATCTACGCGACCTCGACCTATGCCCAGGAGAGCCCGGGCGTCCATAAAGGCTATGAGTACGCCCGCACCCGCAACCCGACCCGCGAGGCGCTTGAGCACGCTATCGCCGATCTCGAAAACGGTACGGCCGGCTTTGCTTTCGCCTCGGGTTCGGCAGCAATCGCGACGGTGCTCGAATGCGTCGATCAAGACAGCCATGTCATCGCCACCGACGATCTATACGGCGGGACGTTGCGATTGTTCGAGCGCGTGCGCCATCGTTCGGCGGGGCTTACAGCGACGCTCGTCGACATGTCGGATCTGCACAATATCGTCGCCGCGATCCGCCCCGCCACGCGCCTGATCTGGGTCGAAACCCCGACCAACCCGATGCTGAAACTGGTCGATCTCGCCGCGGTCGCGGCGATCGGTCGGCAGCACGGCATCTGGACCGTCGCCGACAACACCTTTGCCAGCCCGTGGGTGCAGCGGCCGCTCGATCATGGCTTTTCCGCAGTTGTGCATTCGACGACCAAGTATCTGAACGGGCATTCGGACATGATCGGCGGTGTCGCGGTCGTTGGCGATGACCGTGAGTTTGCCGCCCGGCTCAAGTTTCTGCAGAACGCCGTTGGTGCGATTGCCGGCCCGTTCGACAGTTTTCTGGCGCTGCGCGGGGTCAAGACCTTGGCGCTGCGCATGGAGCGGCACTGCGCCAATGCCTTGACCATCGCGCAGTGGCTCGAAGGTCATCCGGCAGTGCGACGCACGTTTTATCCGGGCTTGCCGAGCCATCCGCAGCATCCGCTGGCGCAGCGCCAGATGAACGGATTTGGTGGCATGGTTGCCGCCGAACTTGCAACCGACCTTGCCGGCTGCAAGCGCTTTCTCGAACGGGTCCGGCTATTCACCCTGGCTGAAAGCCTCGGCGGCACCGATAGCCTGATCGAGCATCCGGCGATCATGACCCACGCTTCGGTTCCACCCGAGCAGCGGCGTGCCCTCGGCATCGACGACGGTCTCGTGCGCCTCTCGGTCGGCATCGAGGAAGCCGACGACCTGATCGGCGATCTCGACCAGGCGTTGGCGGGCATCGGGTGAGCGCGCGCCGCAGCGTCTCCTTCGAGGAGGCCGTCGGCTGGATCGACGGCGCTACTGATGGCCTTGGCAGCGAGGAGATTGCGCTCGACCTCGCGGCAGGTCGCGTGTCGATCGCGGATCTGTGCGCGTACGACGCAATTCCCGAGGCGGATTGCGCCGCAATCGACGGCTTTGCCGTGACCGCCGAAGCAAGCCTCGGGGCGGGGGCCTACAACCCGCTGATCGTCGACGCCTGCGCGCTCGAGGCGGGGGAACCGATGCCGCCGGGAATGGACGCGGTGGTGCCGTTGGGTCACGCGGAGCCCGACGGGGCCGGCCGCATCCTTATGGTCGAGCCGATTGTCGCCGGCGGCAATATCGACCGCCGCGGCGCCGTGGCAGCCGCCGGTACCGTGCTCGTCAAGGCGGGGACTCGGCTGACCCCGCACCATCTCGGCTTGCTGGCGGTCAGCGGCTTGACGCGGCTGCCGGTCGCGCGCCGTCCACAGGTGCGCCTCGCCATCGCCGGCAGAGCGCGATCGGGCCAGCCGGTCAATAGCAACGGACCGATGCTGCGGGCGCTGATCGAACGCGACGGCGGAGTTGCGATCGAAGCCGATATGGCCCAAGCGTTTGACGCTGGCGCCGATCTTGTCGTTATCGCCGGCGGCACCGGCAATGGCGTCAGCGACCGGTCGGCGTCGGTCCTCGCCGAGGCGGGAATTCTCGAGATCCATGGCGTGGCGCTGATCCCTGGCGAGACCGCCGGTTTTGGCCATACCGCCACCGGCGCTATCGTCGTGATGTTGCCGGGGACCCCCGCTTCCTGTCTGTGGAATTACGAATTGTTTGCCGGCCGCGCGATCCGCCGGCTCGGCGGGCGAGCCGCCGACCTGCCCTACCGCTCTCGCCGCGTCACCACCGCGCGTAAAATCGTATCGCCAATCGGGATGACCGAGATCTGTGCGATTCGCCACCGGCCCGACGGTGCCATCGAGCCGGCCGCCTCCTTTGCCGAGAGCGGGCTGATGGCGGCGGTTGCGGCCGACGGATTTGTGATCACTCCCGCGAAAAGCGAAGGATATCCAGCGGGAGCGGCGGTCGACGCCTATTTCTATTGAAGGCCTGTTCCTGAAGATTGTCGAATTCGAAAGCCAGGCGAATTCGCGCGGAGCCTGATCATGAACGATGTTTCCGCAAACTTGCACCGCCTCGCGCAACAGGAACAATTCCTCGAAGTGCTCGACCGCGACGAGGCCGAACGCCGCTTTCGCCATCACCTCGATCTGCGTCCGCTCGGCCCTGAAACGGTTCCGTTAGCGCGGGCGCTGGGGCGGATCCTGGTGAACCGCGTTGTCGCCGAGGTCGATGTCCCAGGCTTTGACCGCGCCAGCGTCGACGGTTTCGCGTTGCGCGCCGACGATACGACCGGCGCTGGCGAGCGAGAGCCGCGCCGGCTGCGCCTGTTGCCGGAAATTCTGACCCCGGGCCGGGAGCCGCAACTGACCGTAGAGCCGGGCACCGCGGCCTTGATCGCGACGGGCGGCATGGTGCCGAGGGGTGCCGATGCCGTGGTCATGGTCGAGCACACCGAGACCACCGAAGAGGGTGGGACGGTCGGCATCACGGTTCGCCGCCCTGCCCTGGCCGGCCAGTTCATCGCCTTTGCCGGCAGCGATATGGCGGCAGGGGAGACCGTATTGCGCGCCGGACAACTGCTGACCTCGCGTGAGATCGGGATGTTGGCAGCCGTCGGGCGCGCTTCGGTCGAGGTCTGGCGCCGGCCACGCGTCGCGATCATCTCGACCGGCGACGAGATCATCGCACCTGGCGCGCCGTCGAGGCCCGGTGCGGTTTACGATTCAAACGCCGCGATCCTCGCGGCCGCGGTCGAGGAGGCCGGCGGCGTCCCAGTTGCGCTCGGCATCGGCGCTGATGACGATGCGATCTTGACCGATCTCGTCGAACAAGGGCTCGCCGGCTGCGACATCGTGATCCTGTCCGGCGGCACGTCAAAGGGCGCTGGTGATCTCTGCTACCGCGCGGTCGCGCGCTTCAGCGACCCCGGGATTGTCGTTCACGGTGTGGCGTTGAAGCCGGGCAAGCCGCTGTGCCTCGCAGTGACCGGCGGCAAGCCGATCATCGTGCTTCCCGGTTTTCCGACCTCGGCAATTTTCACTTTTCACGAATTCGTCGCCCCGGTGATCCGCGGGTTTGCCGGCCTGCCGCCGGAACAGGCCGAACGGTTGCCGGCGACCTTGCCGTTGCGCGTCACTTCGGAGCGCGGCCGCACCGAGTACCTGATGGTGTCGTTGCTGCGCGGCGACAAGGAAGGAGCCCTTGCCGCCTATCCAAACGCCAAAGGCTCGGGGGCGGTCACCGCCTTCAGCCAAGCGGACGGCTTTATCACGATCCCCGCGCAAACCGAGAGTATCGCCACCGGGACGCCGGTCGAGGTGCAGCTGATTGGCCCGGCGCATCTCGCCGACCTCGTGATCATCGGCAGCCATTGCGTCGGGCTCGACCTGTTGATCGACCTGCTGCATGCCGAAGGGATTTCGGTCAAGTCGCTCAATGTCGGCAGCATGGGCGGGCTCACCGCCGCCAGGCGCGGCGAGTGCGATATCGCCGCGATCCATCTGATGGACCCCGAAACCGGCGAATACAATCGACCGTTCCTGACTTCGGCGGTCGAACTGATCCCAGGCTATCGCCGGCTGCAGGGGGTGGTTTACCGCCGCGGCGATCCGCGCTTTGAAGGCCGCTCGGTCAAGGAGGCCATTGCCGCCATATCTGCCGCACCCGACTGCCTGATGGTCAATCGCAACGCCGGCAGCGGCACCCGCATCCTGGCCGACCGGCTGCTCGCCGGGGCAAAGCCGCCGGGTTATTGGTCGCAACCAAAATCGCACAATGCCGTTGCCGCTGCGGTGGCGCAGAACCGCGCCGACTGGGGGATCGCGATTGAAAGCGTAGCGCGGCAATACGGACTCGGCTTTATCCCGGCTCAGGACGAGCACTACGATTTCATCATTCCCAAAAGCCGAGCCCAACGCCCGGCGATTCTGCGCTTTCGGCAGGTTCTCGTTGATCCCGAAACAGACGCTGCGCTGACGGCGCTCGGTTTTCGAAAATAAATTCGCCGGTAACGCGAATTGTTTAATTTGAACACGCGCCATCGGCAAAATCGACCGATTTTTTGTCTCTCCTGTTAAGAAATTTAGTGTTTTTCCGCCCGACCTGAGGTTTTATCGCCCTGTTAATATTTTCTTAACGGCGCGGAGCGAAAGGCCGCTCTCAGCGGCAGGCTTCGTCCCGCTTTCAGCCGGGGGGCATTAAATGCGAGCGAAGTTGGGCTGGGGCCTCGTCTGGGGCGCCATACTCGTGGGCTGTTTTGCCGGACATTCACGCAAGGCCGCCGCCGGCAATTGCGCGCTTTATGCGCGGGCGGTCACCGGCGTCAATCTTTACGGTGCGGCCGGCTATTGGTGGTACGAAGCGGCCGGGCGCTATCAGCGCGGGCAGGTCCCGGCGGTCGGCTCGATCCTGGTTTTTCGGCCGACGGGAGTCATTCCGTCCGGTCATGTCGCGGTCGTTTCCAAGGTGATCGGGCCCGACATGGTATTGGTCGATCAATCAAACTGGTATCACGGCCGCGTCACCTTGGGGACGCCGGTCGCCGATACCTCGCCCAATCACGATTGGACGACGGTCACGGTAATGAACGTCGCTTCCGGCCAGTTCGGCCGCGACAACCCGACTTTTGGCTTTGTCTATCCGCAGAGCGCCTCGACCCAAACGGTCGCGGGTCTCGACACCGGCGGGTTCGATCCACAGATCTCCGCCGCCCGCGCCTCCTACGAACCTGGTCAGCAGCCGGAGCTGTTTCATTTCGCGGCCGCGGATAGTGATGGTTACCGCCGCGTCCGCGGTCACCGCTTTGCCCATCGGAGAACGGCACGGTACGCGATCAGGCACGATCATGCCGGGCGGCGATCTCGTTCGTCGACTAGCCACGCTGTGGCACAGCACATCCGGCATCATCAGTCCTACCGAACGGCTTCCGCGGATTGACAGAGACCGCGCAAACGAGCCTATCCTCGCCCGCCGCCGCCCGCGAGGAAAGCCATGCCTTCAGCCAACACCGATCCCACCCTATTGCCGGCCCGCATCCTGTCGCAGCAGATCGGCGCCGGTCAGCTCTCACCGGTCGATGTCGTCGAGGCACTCCTCGCCAGGATCCGCGATCGTGACCAGAAGCTGCACGCTTATGTCGAGGTGTATGACGAGGACGCCCGGCTCGCCGCCGAGGCGGCCGACAAGGCAATCCGGTCCGGTCATCGGATCGGCCCGCTGCATGGGATTCCGATCGCGCTCAAGGATTTGATCGAAATCGAAGGGCGAGTGACGACCGGCGGCTCACAGGTCTGGCATGATCGCCGCTCAGCCTACACGGCAACCATCGCCCGGCGCATGATCGCCGCCGGCATGATCGTGCTCGGCAAGACCCACACGGTCGAGTTCGCGATGGGCGGCTGGGGCACCAACCAGCATCGCGGGACGCCTTGGAACCCATGGGACCCGGAAACGGCGCGGACCCCGGGCGGATCGAGCAGCGGCACCGGGGTGGCGGTGGCGGCGTGCATGGCGCCGTGGGGGATCGGCACCGATACCGGCGGCTCGGTGCGGTTGCCCGCCTCGTGGTGCGGTCTTTCCGGTCTCAAGACGACGATCGGCCGGGTCAGCACCTACGGGGTTTTGCCGTTGAGCCCGAGCCTCGACACACCGGGGCCGATGGCGCGATCGGTCGAGGATGCAGCGTTGCTCTATCAGGCGATCGAGGGCCCTGATCCCGCCGATCCGCGCACCTTGGGCCGTCCCTCGGCCGGTTCGCTGGGCACGATGCGGCGCGGCGTACGCGGCTTGAAACTGGCGCGGATGCCGGCGCTTGAGCGCGATCACGTCGCCGCCGAGATGCTCAACGCCTACGACGTGGCAATCGACACGTTGGCGCGCCTCGGCGCCGAGATCGTCGATATCAACCTGCCGCGCCGGTTCTCCGATTACACGCAGCTGACCGGCCGCATCATCGGTGCCGAATCATATTTCCTGGTCGGCGACCTCGTCGACGACATGAGCCTGCCGATCGACGAGGCGGTGCGTCCGCGGATCGCCTCGGGACGGGGTGTCTCCGCCCGCGAGTATCTCGGCGCACTGCATGAACAAGCCCTGGCCAAAGCGGAATTCGCCACCGCCCTCGGCGACGCCGACGCGCTATTGACCCCGACGACGACCACTGCCGCGATCCCGGTCGAGGCGGTCGATCAGAGTTCGACACCGGCGCACTTCACCCGGTTTGTCAATGCACTCGAACTCTGCGCGCTGGCGGTGCCCGACGGCTTTACCGCCCACGGGTTGCCGTTGTCGCTGCAGATCGTCTGCCGCGGCTATGACGAGGAGACGGCGCTGCGCATCGGCTGGGCTTATCAGCAGGCGACAGAGTGGCATGAGCGCCATCCCTCCGGCATCGGCGGCTGATTCGATCAGTTGCCGAGGCCGAAACGGCGGCCGAGGAAATCGAGTACGTCCCGGGTGCAGCGATCGGGAAAGGCGTCGCAAATGTTGTGCGGCGCGCCCTCGTAAACCCGCATCTCGACATCGCGGACAAGGCGGCGAAACGGTTCGTAATTCGCCGTCGAGCCGATCGGCTCCGCTCCCGGCACGACGACCAGGGTCGGACAACGGATGCGGCCGACCGCGTCGCTCCAATCATAGCTCGCCATCAGCAAAACAAATTTGCCGATATAGGCTGGGTCGTTTTTCGCGGCTTCATCGAGAAACCACTCGACCAGCCCGGGATCGACCTCGTCCAGCGGCAGCCGCTCGGCGATGGTCTCGGCAAGAAAGCCGCGCAGCCCCTTTTGTTCGATCTGCGGGATCCAGCTCGGCGCCTGGCTGTTCTTGAGCCCCGGGGTCGAGCCGAACAGCATCAGGCTGCGCACCCGCTGCCCATGGGTCATCGCCAATTGCTGGCCCAAATAGCCGCCGGCGGAGTTGCCGACGATATGAGCGCTGCCGGCGCGCAGGTGGTCCATCAGTTCAATGACATCGCCAACCAGTCGGTCCAGTGTGAGCGGCGGATCGGCCGGCGGGACTTCCGAGCCGCCATGCCCGCGCAGATCCATGCGCACGACGCGGTAATGCCGGCATAACCGCGGCACCCAGGCATAGTAGCGCCGTGAGCTGCCCATCGCCGCATGCAGCAGCAACAGTATCGGCGCCTCTTTCCACGGATCGGTAAAATCATCGATATGGTAAGCGAGCCGCACCCCGTCGCTTGCGGTAAAACTCTTCATCGGCGCCTCCTTTTCTTTCAAATACGACACCGGTCTGCCAAGCTTACTGTGTGCTTCAATTCGTCTTTACGATGGTGATTTTGCCGCTTGGTTCCAGCGCGATCAGCCGGGTCTGCGAAACCCGCTCGACACCGGTTTGTCTGAGAGCCTCCTCGATATCACGTTCACTGATCGCGTGCTGGAGGAGTTGAGAACGCTCCACTTTTCCGGCGCGGGCGAGTTCGATCATGCTTCCTTCGAAAATCTGCGCGAGCCGCTTCGAACGAGCGACTCCTTGCGCCAACGTCCAATGAAGCGCCATCAGCAGCGCACTTGCGGCCAAAGTGCCGCCGAGTGGGGCGGTGCCGGTCAGCGCGCGGCTTAAACTCGAGCCGACCACAATTGCCACGACGATGTCGAGCGCCGCCCAGCGGCCAAAAACCCGCCTTCCAGCGAAGCGCACCAGGGCAAGGCCATAAGCGAAGATCACCACCGCCCGGGCGCATTCCTGCCACCAGCTGATGTGGCCGGTCGGACCAAACACGAATTCCAAAGTATCCATGCGTCGGCAACCATCCGCGTGCCAGCAGCGATATTTAGCGATATTTGAAGCAGAATGGGAGCGGATTGCGAGCGCAAAGCCAAGCGCAGGTGTGCGGCTGCCGCGACAACCCAGAACGTAATATTTCGTCGGGGATATATCGGTGGCTTCTTACCGCCAGCATCGGCCTCGGCAGCCGGCGCGCGATATGTCAACAAACTGGCCGGCGCTTGATAAGATCGGCTGCAAGCCGCGCCACCGCATGAGGAATGTCATGAAGATCGGAATCTTTCTGACCGGCCAGCACCCGCCAGACAGCGACATTATTGCCGAACTCGAAGGGCAGTACGCGATGGCGCGGCTGGCGCGCGACCGCGGCTGGGATGCGGTTGCCACCGGCCAGCATTATCTGAGCGAGGGTGTGCGCCAGCTGCAGCTGATCCCGTTTCTGGCGCGGCTCGCCGCCGAAGCCGGCGAGATGACCGGCATTGCCGGGGTGCTGCTGGCGACATTGCACAACCCGGTCGAAATTGCCGAATGCGTCGCCTCGCTCGATGCGATCTGGCGCGGCAATTTTGTCTTTGGTGTCGGTCTTGGCTATCGTGAGATCGAATTCGACGCTTTCGCGGTGCCACGCGGACGGCGTGTCCGCCGTTTCGAGCAATCGCTCGAAATCGTCAAGCGGCTGTGGACCGAAGACGGCGTCAGCTTTGAAAACGAGATCTGCAAACTGGACAATGTCACCGCGACCTGCCGGCCGGTGCAACGGCCGCACCCGCCAATCTGGATCGCGGCAAATGGCGACGCCGCGGTGCGGCGTGCGGCGCGTCTTGGTGACAGCCTCTTTATCAATCCGCATGCGAGGATGCCGGTCATCACCGGTCAGATGGCGCTCTACCGCGCCGAGCTCCAGCGCCACGGCAAGCCGTTCCCGACGGTATTGCCCTATTTGCGCGAAATCTATTGCGCCAAGGACAAGCGCACCGCGGTCGCGATGGCCGGCCCCTACCTTGCCGAAAAGTATCGTACCTATGCGCAATGGGGCCAGGATCAGGTTTTGCCGGGGCAGGATTCGTTTCACCGGTCACTCGACGCATTGCTGCAAGACCGCTTTGTCCTCGGCAGCCCCGAGGAATGCTATGAACAGCTCCGCCCGTGCTGGGAAGAAGCGGGAGCCAATTTCCTGATCTTCCGCACCCATTGGAGCGGCATGCCGGTCGGTTCGGCGCTTGCCAGCATGCGCCTGATCAGCGACGAACTGCTCCCGGCGCTGCGACGCGTCACCCCTCGGCGAGACGGATAGGCCGACGCCGATGATGGTGAGGGTAGCTCCGGCACCTGCCCCGGGTGGTGCCGGCATCAATTTCCTGGTCGATAGCGGCGGCCGCCATCTCGGCTATAGGATGACGGCATGACAATCGCGACCGAGCCGCTGATCGGCGTCATCAACGCCGGTTCGTCCTCGCTCAAATTCAGCTTTTATCAGGGCGAAAAACGGCTGTTGAGCGGACAGGTCGACGGTATCGAGGTTCGCCCCAACTTCGCCGCCCGCGATGCCGATGGTAAGGCGATCCCGCCTCCCGATTTGGGCGGCAAACCGGCGACAGCGCCGAGCGAGTTATTGCCGGCGATCATCCCATGGGCACAGCAGCGGTTCGGCGGCCGGCGGCTGGCGGCACTCGGCCACCGCGTCGTACATGGCGGCATGCACCACTCGCGGCCGGCCCGGGTCACACCGGAATTGCTGGCAGAGCTCGAGCGGCTGGTGCCGCTGGCGCCCCTGCACGAACCGCACAATTTGGCCCCGATCAAGATGGCGTTGCAGCTCAACCCCGAGCTGCCGCAGGTCGCCTGCTTCGACACCGCTTTTCACCGCACCGCCCCCGAGATTGAGCAGGCCTTTGCGCTGCCCTATTCGATGTATCAGGAAGGGATCAGACGCTACGGTTTTCACGGGCTGTCCTACGAATATATCGCCTCGGTATTGCCGCAGCGCGCGCCCGAGATCGCCAGTGGCCGCGTCGTCGTCGCCCATCTCGGCAATGGCTGCTCGGCCTGCGCCCTCAAGGGGGGCGTATCGGTGGCAACGACGATGGGGTTCACCGCCCTTGACGGTCTGCCGATGGGAACCCGCTGCGGCGAGCTCGATCCCGGCGTCGTCCTGCACCTGATCCAGCAGAAGAGTATGTCGGCCGACGCACTGGTCGATCTGCTCTATCGCCGCTCGGGCATGCTCGGTCTTTCGGGAATTTCCTCCGACTTCCGCGAATTGTTGGCGAGCAATGAGCCAAGCGCACGGTTTGCGGTTGAGGTGTTCTGCTATCGGGTCGCCCGCTACATCGCCTCGCTGGCGGCGGCTATGGGCGGCCTCGACGGCGTCGTGTTCACCGCCGGGGTCGGCGAGAATGCCGCACCGGTGCGCGACGCGATCTGCCGCGCCTGCGCCTGGCTCGGGCTGGATCTGGACGAAGCCGCCAATAGCGCACACCATGCGCGCATCAGCACCCGGGCGAGCCGGGTCGCCGCTCTTGTCATCAACACCGACGAGAACCTGATGATCGCTCGCCACGCCCGCGCGCTGGTGGGAGGATAAATGGAAAGGGGTGTACCGACATGTCCGACAATCGTGGCGTCACGACGCCGGGCGGCTCCGGCATCTTCTCCGCAGCCGACATCAAGCGCCGGATGGCCCAGGCCGAGGCGGCCAGGGCGGCCGAGGAGTCGCGCCGTCAGCAAGCGCAGGAGGAGCAGCAAAAAAAGGTAATGGCGGAATTCCAACAGCCGCCGGCGCGCACCCCCGAGCAACTGCTGCCGCTCGTCATGCAACTGGTCAGTCATGCCGCCGAACGCGGCCGCAGCGAGGTCCAGATTTACCGTTTCCCAAACACGATGTGCAGCGACCGCGGACGCCGCATCAATAACCAGGAGCCCGACTGGCCGCAGACCCTGGAGGGCCGGCCCAAAGCTGGTTACGAATTCTGGCGCGATCACCTGCAGCCGCTCGGCTTCGGCCTCAAGGCTGAAATCCTCGAATATCCCGGCGGCATGCCCGGCGACGTCGGCTTTTCCCTTACCTGGCGTTAGACAATCAGACTCGTCATTATTCAACCGACAGCTTAATACTGCCTCGTCAAGCGATACCAACATGGCGATAGCGAGCCAGGTCAGCACCAGGCCGACCGCCAGCCCGATGCCGAGCTCCTCGACGACCACCGTGACGGCGTGGACCATCGTCCCGTGCTCGAGCTGGGTCCCGACCGCGAGCCCCAGCAGCAGCACAACAATCGGCACGCAAATACCGTCATTGAGCCCGCTCTCTAATACAGGGAGGAAAACATGATTAGTGGGAGGAGAGTATTCCTGACAATCACCGCGCTCGCTTTGGTGACGCCGGTCTCCGCTATCAGTCCCCCAGTGTAACCTCAGTCATGTGTGGCGAAAGCAAGCGGGGTGAAGGGTATAGACCTCGATCATCTCGCGCGGGCGAAGCGCCACGCGACAACAGCGACCGATCCTGCGGGTGAGCCAATGTCCGAAGAGAAGAAAGATAAATTTCACGTCGACCTGAAGCTCAAGCGAAAAGAGTATGAGCACGAATTGGCGCGCTTGCATGCTGAACTCGTCAAGCTGCAGCAATGGGTCGTGCACGAGCAGCTGAAAATCTGCATCGTTTTCGAAGGCCGCGACGGCGCCGGCAAGGGCGGTACGATCAAGGCCATTACCGAACGGGTCAGTCCGCGCATCTTTCGCGTCGTGGCGCTGCCGGCGCCGACCGAACGCGAAAAGTCGCAGATGTACGCGCAGCGCTACATCGCGCACCTGCCCGCTGGTGGCGAGGTCGTGCTGTTCGACCGCAGCTGGTATAATCGCGCCGGTGTCGAGCGGGTGATGGGCTTTTGCACGGCCGATCAGACCCACCGCTTTTTGCAGACAACCCCGATCTTCGAAAAAGCGATCGCCGATTCCGGCACAATCCTGCTCAAATATTGGCTGGAAGTCAGCCGCGAAGAACAGACACGGCGACTCGAAGCTCGAATCGACGACCCTCGCAAGATCTGGAAATTATCGGACATGGATTTGAAATCTTATGCGCATTGGTATGATTATTCCCGGGCGCGCGACGAGATGTTTCTGGCGACCGATACCGCCTGGGCACCTTGGTACGTTATCCGTTCCGACAACAAGCGGCGGGCGCGCTTGAACGCTATTTCGCACATCCTGAGCCGGATCCCCTATCAGGAATTGCCACGCGCCAAGGTCAAATTGCCCGAGCCGCAGAGCCGCGGCAACTATCGGGATCCGGATTATCCGTTCCGTTTTGTGCCCGAGGTGTTTTGATTCGAGTGGGCGCAGTTATAGAAAAGCGGGATAAAAGCGGGTCCAGCCCCACGCGGTATGCGGCGAACCGGCTGGCAAGATCGGTTGTCATCGTCCGCCGTGCGCGGCCTCGCCATAATCCTCGGCCTCGGCCGGGCCGAGCCAGCCGTTATTCGGCGCTGGCCAGATCGAACAGGCGATGCAGCCGCTCGGAAAACCATGCCGCAACCCCGCTTGGCGGCAGGGTCTGATCGATCTGCGGCGAGGTGAGCAACTCGCCCGCCGCCTGGCGCCGGGCAAGCGCGCGGCACATTTCGCGCGAGACCTCCTGCCGCGCCTCAAGCACCGGCGCCAGGTCCTCTTTTCGCAATTCATAGATCGTGATCGCGGTGAGCGCGGTGACCGTCGCCTCCGCGGCATGGCCCGTCAGCAGCCCGACCTCGCCAAAATGATCGCCGGGGCCCAGGCGCAGCAACTCGATCTCGCCCTCGGAATGCAGTTGCGTGATCGACGCCACGCCCGCTCCGATAAAAGACATCGAATTAAGTATATCACCGGGCCTGACCAGCTTTTCTTCGGCATCATAGTGCCGCTCTTTGGTCGCGGCGGCGAGCTTCTTGCGCTCTTCGTCGGCCAAACTGGCAAAGATCATGACCAGATCGAGCGCGCGCTCAGCGGCGGTCTTCGCCGCTCCGTCCGAGGCGGGCGAGGGCTGCCAACCCAGGAGATTCTGGGTCGAAGCCAGATCGATCCCGGCCGCCGACAGATGGCGCGAGATGCGGTCGAACAGATCGTTTTGCGCGCGCGTCGAGTGCGCCAATTCCTCGACAAAAAAGCTGACCTCGATGCTGATCGCATCCGAGGTGATCGTCTTGACCGCGATCAGCGGGGCAGGTGTAGCCAAAATCAACCGGGTATTCAGGACCGCTTGTTGCAGGATTTCGACGCCGGTGGCGGGCGGCGTGTTGGCCGCGAGTTGAACCGTCACGGTCATGCCGTGGATGCCGGAAGGCGAACTGGCATTGACGATCTTGGCCTTGGCGATCGTGCTGTTCGGAAGGATCGCCAGATCACGCTTTGCGGTCAGGACGTGCGTAGCGCGCCAATTGATCTCGATGACCCGGCCATCGGTCGCTCCGTCGATGCTGATCCAGTCACCCGGCCGATACGGGCGGCTGAAATTCAGCACGATTCCGGAAAAAAGATCGCTAAGGGTGCTCTGCAGCGCCAGTCCGAGGACGATCGCAATGACCCCCGAGGTTGCGACCAGCCCGCGGATCGGCAGATCGAAGACATACGAAATGATCGCAAATATCGCAGATAAATAAACGACGCCGGCAAGCAGATCCTGGATCAGCTTTCCTTCACGCGGACGATGCTCGGTGACGACAAAAACGCGCAGAAAGCCGACGAGAAGCCAGGCGGTCCATAACCACCAGGCGATTTTAAGCGCCGCGTGAACCGCGTCCTGAAATGGCTCCCCGGTCAGCCTCAGCGGCTGGTACGGCACCACCCCGGCGCGCAACAGCACAATTGTCAGAACCACGAGGGAAAAGACCCGCACCATGGCACGGGCGAGCGGGTAGCGGCGGAAGAACAAATGCGTCAGCACCCCGCCCATCGAAAAGATGGCCATGGTGATGACCAGCGGGTCGCGCACGGCTAGCGCCGCCGCCGACGGCATGTCCATCATCTCGCCGCTACTCTCCGATCGTCTCCCGAGCCCGGAATATTTAGGCGGTTGGGCAGCCGGTGGCCACCCCGCCCGGCCGGCCAGCGCTCAGCGGCTACCGCGAGCCGCACTCAGCGCCTCGCCGCATTGCGGCGACAGCGATCCGGCGTGGGCGCGCAGACAGGCGATCGCCCGTCCACCGCCAAGTGGCACGCCGCTGCAGAGGGCGCGGAAATCGCCGCTACAGGATTGCCGCAGCACCATCATCTGCTGGCGCATCGTCATCGGCGCCGCGGATGAGGCCGGCCCGGCCGATGGCGACGCCGCTGAGGCCGGCGCCGCATTCGATGAGGCGGCACCGCGCGGGGCGGCACCGCCCCTGACTGCCTGGACCGCGCGCTGACAAGCCGGCGAAAGCTGCGCCAAATTGCGCTCCAGACAGGCAAAGGCTGCCTGACCCGCGGCCGGGACATCGGCGCAATGCGCCCGGTAATCGGTCGGGCATGCCTGACGAATGGCGTTGCGCTGCGCTTCGCTCGCCTGCTGCGCCAGCGCCGGTCCGGCCAGCAACAAGATGGCAGCGAGCGCCGGGGCGCTG
>DATJLK010000133.1:0-14725 GCA_035509615.1 Allostellaceae bacterium
GGGCAAATCGACGACGATGAAGGCGATCATGGGCATCGTCCGTCCGACCCGCGGCGAGGTGCTGTACGAAGGCCGCTCATTGGCCGGGGTCAGCACCGCCGAGCGGGTGCGCCGCGGCATCGCTCCGGTGCTTGAAGCGCGGCGGCTGTTTCCGCGCATGACCGTCTATGAGAACCTTGAAATGGGCGCCTACACCCGCCCCCGTGGTCCCGAATTCGCCGCCGACCTCGAACGCGTTTTCAGTCTGTTTCCGCGCGTGCGAGAGCGTCTGCGCCAGATCGCCGGCACTTTGTCGGGCGGCGAGCAACAGATGGTTGCGATCGGCCGTGCGCTGATGGCGCATCCCAAACTGCTCTGCATGGACGAGCCGTCGATGGGGCTGTCGCCGGCTTATGTCGAACAGGTCTTTGACATCATCGGCGAGATCAACCGCCAGGGCACGACGATCTTTATGGTCGAGCAGAACGCGAATATGGCGCTCGCGATCGCCCACCGCGCCTATGTGCTGCAAACCGGTCAGGTCGTGCTCAGCGGCCCCTCGGCGGAATTGCGACAGAACGAACAGATCCGTCACGCTTATCTCGGCGAAATGACCGTGCATTAACTGCAAACCGCCGTGGTGATCGATTGCCGCCGCAGGGCGGAACGACGTCATGGGTGAAGCTGGGCACGGCCTACGCCGCCCTGTCACCCCAGATCAAGCGGGCGGTCGACGGAAGGCGGGCGGTCTTCAGCTATTCGAAGCGACTTGCCGGCTATCAGGACGTGGATCGCACGATCTCGGACGAAGCGAGAAAGAGAACACCGCCCGTTCTTCATCGATTGGTCCATACCCACCCGCTGACCTGCGAACCGGCGCTCTATCTCGATTCCACGACAACCATCGGCGTCGAGGGCATGGACGACGCCTCGGGTTCGACTTTGCTCGACGAAATCTAGGAGGCGGCAACCCACTCGCAGTTCGTCTATCGCCATCGCTGGCAGGTCGGCGATGTGGTGCTGTGGGATAACGGCATGACGATGCATCGTCGCGAGCCGTTCGATCCTGCGGCGCGCCGGCTGATGAAGCGGACGACTATGTTCCTTCCTCGCGGTCGCCACATCGTCCCGGTCGGCAGCCCGGCGGCTGCCCCGAGCTGAGCTGCCGGGAAACGCCCCGCCCTGGGGTGTCGGGGCATCCGTGATCGTCGGCTGACCGATGGCAAGCGGGGCGATGGCGCCGCCGGCGAGACCGAGCGGGTCGCCGACGCAAACTCAGGTGATGGAGCCGTCGCCGGCTGCGCCCTCGGGCCGCGCCGGGATCATTGCGGGGTGCCACCAAGTGTTGCGACCGTGCCGCCAAATTCGCCAATGTTCTTGAAGACGATGCTGAACAGCACCGAATAGCCCGGGGTCACCGCGCCATTGGTGATCCCGGACTGGGTGATGGCGCCGACAAACGCCATGCATTCATCCTGGTAGATCGCCGATAGCGAGGCGTAGAGACTGTTGTTGGCGGCCTGCGGCGTCACCACGCCGTTGATGATGTTGGAACTGGCGGTAAGGTTCAGGGTCTCGCTGCCCTGTAACGACCAGTAGCGCGTGAGTTGTGCCGTCGCGTTAAACGTCAGCTGCTCCTGTTTGCCGTAAATGATCGACTGCCCGGAGGTCGAGTTGACGACTACGTCTGTCGCGCTTTGCGGCGGGATCAGAACGTAGGTGGCGCTGAGCTTCAAATTGTTCGGGCCGGTTGCGACCGAGGCTTCCTGCTCGTTGAAGGCGAGGTTGGTAGCGGCGAGGCGAAACCGGTAAATCAGGTCGAGATAGGAACTCGGTTGCAACACGACGCGGCCGACGACATCGGACAGCCGGTTGTAGGCGCCCGAGGTCACCGGCAGAAACGGATTGACCTCCGCCCGATAGCTTTGGCCGACCAGCGCGCGGTAGCTGCCGCCACTATTGTCGTAGAGTCCGAGCTTGAGGCCGTAATCGACCCGTTGCCCAGTGTCGAGAATGTCGTAGCCGGCGAGCCGGTCGGGGCGGAACAACATCGACGCATCGTAATCGAACGACAGGCTGTCCTCGTCCGGGATCTTGCGCTGATTGCCGCCATTGGGCGCGGCGTAGACCCCGACTGTCGGTTCGATCAGCGGGGTCAGCCGACCCGGGTGGATCAGCGGATAACTCCATGTCAGGCCGACCTGAGGATAGATGCGGCCGTCGAGAAAATTGGGGTTGACCGGCTCCGCCGCCGGCATGCCGTCGATCGGAAAATATACCGAAGGCAGGTCGGGGTTTGACAGCTGGCTGAGATCGTTGACCCAATAGGCGTCGCCGCGCGTGCTCGCGGTGAATTCGTATTGTCCGCCGATACCATCGCGAAACGTGTTCTCGTACCGTGATCCAAGCGAAATCCGCCGGTCCTGGGTGCCTTGCTGGCGGACGATGTCGAGCAGGTTTTCGTTGATATTCCAGCGTCCGCCCAGCGCGTCGGGGTCGCTCTGCCAGAAGTGATTGATGACCGGCAGCACGATCGGCTGTGTTGCCGCTTTGAGACCGGTGACCAATGGTTGAAACGCATAGGCGTCGACATCGGTGCCCGAATTAAGTCCAAAGCCTTGAACAAAGGCATGGCTGATCTCGGCATTCAGCGGCGGGTTGCCAAAGCCGAATTGCAGCAGATAGCTCTGATCGGAGACGCGTTGGAGATCGAGACCGGTGCGCCAGTCGGGAGTGATGTCAAATTCGCTGGTCTCGTTGATATTCCCGCGGAGTTCGCCGCCGCTCAACCCGGCCTGGTTCGGGTTGCTGTAGTTGATGCTGCCCAGGGCGTCGAGCGTGCCATTGCCAAATTGCTGCCGGTATTCGGTTTCGAAAACCGGTCCCGCCTTGGTCGTAATGCGCGGCGATAAAGTGATGTCCTTGTCCGGCCCCAACACCAGAAAATAGGGAAGAGTGATGTTGGCGCCGACCGTGCTCGACCCGCCAAACGACGGCGTCAGAAAACCGCTCGCGCGTTTGACCGTGGGGTCGGGCATCGAGAGGTAGGGAAAATAGAAGATCGGCCAACCGTCGATTTGCATCGCGACGTCGTGCATTTCGATCGTCTTGAATTCGCGGTCGTCATCGATTTCACGGGCCTCGAACTGCCAAGCCGGCGGCGCGCTCGGATCGTTCTTGCATAAATCGCACGGCGAATAGACGGCGCGCCGCAGCTCGGTCCGATTTTTGTTGGTTATCCGCGCGGTATTCGCGGCCAAACGCGAGCGGTCGGTCAGCAGCATGCGGACGCTCTCGGCAAATCCGTCGCCCATCGCATTGCGCAGTTCAAGATAATCGGCAAACAGGATTTCGCCGGTCGGTCGCGACAGGCTGACATGGCCCGAGGCGGTAATCGTGTCGGTGCGCTGGTTGTAGGTTACGGTATCCGCGAGCAGGACATCGCCGTTTTGCGACAATTCGACATTGCCGCGCGCAATCGTCAGACCGAGATCACTGTTGTGCTCGATTTCGTCGGCGCGCAGCACGATCGGCGCGTTCCGATTCGTTGGCAATCCGCGGGTGGCGTCCAGCTGGGCGGCGGCCGATCCCGCGACCACGGCGGCCAGCATCAGCCCGAGCAGCATCCTTGCCAGCTGCGGCCAAATCTCGATCGCGGTTTTGCGCGGCCGGGGATCGAGACCCGGCGATCTCGTCATCACCCGTCTTCCAGATGCAAGAGCGTAGAGGCGCCAAAAATCAAGCTCACTCCGGTCGGGGTCCAGGCAGCGAGCGCCACCGGGACCTTGTCGGAAATCCCGAGCGCAAACACGATGTTCGAGACGACAAAAAGAACGAACCCGCTGGCGACACCGCCGATGATCATTAGCGTGGCGCCGCCGCGGCGCTGCATTCGCAGGCTGAAAATGGCGGCAATCAGGACCATCGAGCATAACAGGAATGGTCGTGCGAGCAGCACGTCATAGTGTAGCCGGTGACGTTGCGCGGGAAACCCGGATTGCTCGAGGAGCTCGATAAAGCCCGGCAAGTCCCAGAATGACATCGTGTCCGGCGAGGCAAAACTCTGCTCGACTTTGTGCGGCGTCAGTTCGGTCGGCAAGCGCCAGCTGGCAAAGGTCTCGATCGGTTTGTCGGGGCGCCAGCGAACGCCGTCCTTGATCAGCCAGTCGCCGCTTTCGAGCCGCGCGCTACGGGCGTCGATTCGCGAGGTAAATCGAGTCTGGCTGTCAAAAAAGAATATCGCGACGTGGTCGATTGCCAGATCGGGCGAGGCGAATTTGCCGCCGTGGATGATGATCTGATCACCCCTGCCATCGCTCTGCCGCAGCCAGAAACCCGCATTCGACAGCAGCATCTCATTCGAACTGGCGCCCAAAATCCGGGCGTCGAGCTTTTCGTAAGCCGCCGCCGCAACCGACGCGATCGGGTTGAAGATCGTCACCGCAACAATGCCGATCATCAGCGCCGCCAACATAGCCGGTGCCAGGAATTGCCAGACCGACACGCCCGCCGCGCGGACAATGACGAGTTCGTTGCTGCGGGTGAGTCGCCAAAAGGCAAACATCGTCCCAAACAGCACGGCAAACGGCAGCACCTCCTGCGCTGTCTGGGGCGATTGCAGCGCCGCCATCTCCAACAGCACCCCCAGGGTCGCTTCGATCTTGGAGCCGCCGCGCCGGATCAGTTCGATGTAGTCGGCCAGAAAGGTGACGACCGCCAAGGTCCCGAAAACACCGCAGAACCACAGAAAAAAATGGCGGGCGATGTAGGCGGACAGAGTTTTCCCGAGATGCACGCCAGACTGTCCAGGTGGAACGAACGCTCAGCCGGCGCGTGCGACGGCGTAACCCGGCCATCGCACGCCCAACCGGATCCCGCGCTGCATCAGGATCATCATCCCGATCGCGAATGGGGCTAAATCAACTATATACATCAACGGTATGGCCTGTCCGAAGCGGGCTGCGAAATCATTGACGCCGAGGCTTGCCGTCTCGAACAAAAACGCGGCGCCGACAGCGATCAGAACTCGTTTGACCTGTCCCCGCCGACTAAATTCACCGGGAAGCAGGCAGGCGAGCGGGATCAGGGCAAAGCTGAGCACCGATAGCGGGACCAGGAGCCGCTGATGCGCCTCCATGATAAAGCTGCGGCGAATCAGCGGGTCATGGGTGGTCGGAAACATCAGCTCTCCAAAAAAACGCTCCTCGGCGCCGCGAAAGCGCACGACCGGAGCGTCCCGCAGGCTGCCGAGGTCAAGCGTGTACCGCTCAAAGGTCAGGATCGAGAGCTTGCGGGTTTGTGGGTCGAACTGCTGCCGATTGCCGTTCAGCATGATGATACGCGTGCCCGCCGGCGTGTCTACAAAGGCCGCGCGCTGGGCCAGGATCGTGATCGGCCGTTGCGGGTCTCGGCTGTCGTTGATCAGCAGCCCGGTGACATTCCCATTGGCCTCGCGGTTGCGGATATAGAAGGTGAGCTTGTCCGAAACTGTCGTGAATGTGCCTTCTTGGATCAGGCTGGAGACAAAGCGGTTGCGGATTTCGAACTGCAGATCCTTGAACGCCCGGCTGGTGACCGGCAGCACGTAGAGCGAGAAGCTCATCAGGATCGCAAAGGCGACAGCCGCCAGTATCAGGACCGGCCGGGCAAGCGCCAACGGGCCGAGTCCGGCCGCCCGCATCACCACGAGTTCGCTTTCGCTCGCGAGCCGGTTGAAGGTGAGCAGCACGGCAATGAAGATGCCGATCGGCAGCACGATGTCGAGAAACCGCGGCAGGATTAACACTGCCAGGTAAAGAAAAATATCGATCGACAACCCGCGATTGACAATCAGATCGATCAACGGCAACGATTGGGCAAGCCAAACCGCAGCACTCAGCGCGGCGGTGACAAAAATCATAACGCCGAAGCATTGTCGCAGGATGTAGCGATTGAGACTGGTCACGGCGCGCGATCATAAGCGGGCCTCTCCCGACCGGCCAGAGGCATCTCCGAGGCCGAGCCCGTGCACAATCGGTGGTAAGGATATAGGCCCGGTAACGGCGTAAGGTCGTTAAATTACCCGCAGCAACCTGGACTTCCGGCCATTCGGTTGCTGTGGCAGCGGAACAGACCGCTACCGCGTGAGTGCCGCTGTGTGAACCTGGCAGGCATTCTCCGTCAGGAGGCGCCCGCGGAGGGCCGCGCCGGACGCCCCGACGGCGGCCGGAACTAGCTGCTTGCGAATCATGCGCTATCGCCACAAAGGGAACGCGGCCGAAGGCGCAACGTTGACGGCCGATGTCGTCGAGACGGACCCCCTATGCAGCCTTCCTCCTATCGCTCGCCCGCATCGCGGCGAGGGGTCCAACCGGCGGCGGTATTGCCGACACCGCGGACCGCGGGCAAGCCGCGGGTTTCAACCAAGTGCAAACAGCAGCCCGCAAAGGAGCGCGACCATCAATCCCCAGGCCAGGAGGCTCGCCAATACGATCGCCGCCGTTGCCGCGCGCGGGCTCAACCGCTCGGGTGATTCGGACGACCCCGGTTCGTGGGCTGCCGGAGATGACAAGCCGCTTACCCCACCCGTGCTGCGAGAAATGTACACCATATTTGACCAACGGTTATGCCGCGGCCGGCGTTCCGTTTCGGTTCCCGTGGAAGCGGCGTCGTGCCACCGCCGGTGACCGGGAGAGGTATCGCCGGTGTGAGCTTAAAATTGCGACGTCGAGATCCAGCCTTGGCCGTGAAGTTCTCGCGATCCGGCGGCTCATCAAAGCTCGGCGCTGCGCTCGGTAGCGAGGTTCCGACGGCAAAAAGGACTCGCAAATCCGGGTCAGTTCAGCATAGCCGCGGCGCTGGTCTTTTCGGGACCGCCGATCATTTGGGTTGCGTCTGGAAACCGGGATCCGGTTCCCTGATCGCGGCAGGCAACGGGGGTGCGTGGTGGAACCGGGGCGTCAAAGCCGGACAGAAATAGCCATTGACTATGGTGTCGCGCTCGATACGCCACCGATGGAGGCGCGCGCGGCAGAGGTGCTGCCCGATGGCGATGGCGGGTGGCAATACGAGCCGAAATGGGACGGCTTTCGCTGCCTGGCGTTCAAGTCCGGTGCGGCGGTCGAGATCAAGGCCAAGTCGGGCAAGCCGCTTGGTCGCTATTTCCCGGAGATGGTCGCGCTGTTGACGTCAATCCCGGCGGACCGGTTTGTCGTCGATGGCGAACTCGTCATCGACATCGACGGCATCCTGTCGTTCGACGCTACTGCAGGCCCGGCTTCATCCGGCCGACAGCCGCATCCGCAAACTCTCGGCCGAGACGCCGGCGGGCCTGATCCTGTTTGATATTCTCGTGACGCCTGATGGCGAAAACGTGATCGACGCTCCGCTCGTCAAACGGCGCGCCGCACTGGAGACCCTGGTCGCCGCTTGTGGGGTGCCAGGGCGCCTCACCCTGTCGCCGGTAAGCCGCGACCGCTGCGCCGCTCAGGAATGGCTGCACGCGGCCGGCCGCGGGGCGCCCGACGGCGTCGTCGCCAAACGGCTCGACAGCGCCTACGCGCCAGGGGAGCGCGCCATGATCAAGGTCAAGCCGCGCCGGACAGCGGACTGCGTGGTCGGCGGTTTCCGTTATCAGACCGTCGGTCCGCAGGTTGGTTCGCTGCTGCTCGGCCTCTACGACGCCGCAGGCCGGCTCAACCATGTCGGCTTCACGGCGACGATCGCAAATCGCGAACGGCCGGCGCTGACGCACAAACTCGAGGCGCTGATCGAGCCGCCCGGGTTTACCGGCACGGCTCCCGGCGGCCCGAGCCGCTGGAGCACCGAGCGCTCCGGCGCATGGCAGCCTTTGCGGCCGGAACTGGTGGTGGAAGTCGAGTACAATCAGGTTACCGGCGGCCGCTTTCGCCACGGGACAAAGCTGGTTCGCTGGCGGCCGGACAAAGCCGCATCGCAATGCACCCTCGACCAGATCGCGCCCGCCCAGATCGCGCCTGGCCGGATCACAGAGACAGCGGTTTGCCCCGGTTCGGCTGAGCCGGGTGCTGGTGAGTACTCCCAACCCGTCAGCTCACCGCAGAGTCACAAAGATGCCGGCGATGATCAACGCGATGCTGATCACGATTCCGGTGGTCAGCGAACCGCCAAAGATCACTAGCGAGAGCACGAACCCGCCGATCGGGGTCAATGTCAGCACCTGTCCCGCGGTCGCGGCCGGCATTACCGAGAGGACTTTGCCCCACAGGAAATAGCCGAGAGCGGTGGTGACGACGCAATTATAGACGATGATCGCAATCAGCCCAGGCGACCAGCGCACCGGCCCGCCGGCCGCGCTCACCAGCACGATCGTCGCAACCGGGACGATGCTGACCGCGAGTTGCCAGGCTGTCTGCGCCCAGAATGTCGACTGCCATGACCGCCGGCGATAAAGACAGGAGCCCAACGCCCATGCGATCGCCGCCAGCAGTAAAAAGCCGTTCCCGGCGAGCGCGCGCCGATCGCTCCAATTGACGAGCCCAGGGTTCATGAACAGGACGAGACCGACAAAACCGATTGCCGCTCCGACGAACTGCTTGGGGCCGAGTGGCTCCGGCCATAAAAATAGTGCGATCGGGATCGTCCATAGCGGCATGGTGTAAGCGAGGACGATCGCCCGTCCGGCCGGTACGATTGCCAGGCCGATGATGCTGAAGATCAGGAAGGCGGCGACCTGCAGCTCTCCAACCCAGAACAGCCCCAATCGTTCACCGCGGAGCGGCAACAGCGGCTGCCGGATCATCAGCAATCCCGGCGTGATCAGGGCGAGGCTGCCAATCAGCCGTATAAGTACGAAGACCAGCGGTGGGATCTGGCCGAGCGCCAACTTCATCAACGGCCAATTGCCGGCCCATGACATCACCATTATTCCAAGATAAACAAAGACCAAGGGCGGCCAGGCCGGCCTGGTCGTCACCGGATTGTTTCCGTGGCTGGCGCGCACGGGCAAATCCTTTCGGCTGTTATACATTTGCCGGATCGGAAGCCGTGGGGGTTTTTGCCGATTTGCGGAAGGATCAATTGCCGAGGTTGCGAATGCGCGGGCATCAATGCCGGCCGGGAAACTTTCGCGAGCCTTCGAGGCAGGAGAGGACATGACCGAACCATCCGACGGCACTGTCGCGCCGCGCGAAGTCATTCCGGCCGGCCATGCCGCGCTCACGCCTGACGAAGAGGCAGGAGGGCCGCCGTCGCGGACTGGCACTGCCGCGCTCTCTGTCGCGGCACTCGGGGTCGTGTTCGGCGATATCGGGACCAGTCCGGTCTACACCTTCAAGGAATGTTTCAATCCGGAGCACGGGCTCGCGCTGTTACCGGAAAACGTGCTCGGCGCGCTATCGTTGATCGTCTGGGCGCTGATCCTCGTTGTCGCCTGCAAATACGTGCTGCTGATGATGCGCGCCGACAATCACGGCGAGGGTGGGATACTGGCGCTGCTGGCGTTGGCGCAAGAAGCGATGCAAAGCGGCAAGGTGCGAAACCTCTTTGTTTTGATCGCGATTGGCGGCGGCGCGCTGTTTTACGGCGACAGCATGGTCACCCCGGCGATTTCGGTCCTGAGCGCCATCGAAGGGATCGGCATCGCCGCCCCGCAATTGAACCGGTTTGTGGTGCCGGTCACGGTCGTGGTGCTGGTGCTGCTTTTCTTCATTCAGCGGCGCGGTACCCGCAGTGTGGGTCACCTCTTTGGCCCGGTCATGCTGGTCTGGTTCACGGTGATCGGGCTTGACGGGCTGGTTCACATCGCCGCAGCGCCGCAGGTACTGGCTGCCCTGAACCCGGCATATGCGGTGACGGTCTTCATCGCTTCGCCACTGCGCGGCTTTATCGTGCTCGGCGCTGTATCGCTGGCGATCACCGGCGGCGAGGCGCTGTACGCCGATATGGGGCATTTCGGCAGGCTGCCGATCCGCCTCGCTTGGTTCGGGCTGGTGCTGCCCGCCATTGTGCTGAACTATTTTGGACAGGGCGCCTTGATCCTTGCCGACAAGTCGGCGCTCGAAAATCCATTTTTCCACATGGTGCCGGGGTGGGGGCTGATCCCGCTGGTGGTGGTGTCGACCGCGGCGACCGTGATCGCGTCGCAAGGGGTGATTTCCGGTGCGTTTTCGCTGACGCGCCAAGCGATCCAACTCGGCTTGCTGCCGCAACTCGATGTCTTCCAGACTTCGACCGAGGCGCGCGGGCAGATTTACATTCCGCAAGTCAATTGGCTGCTGCTCGCCGCGGTGGTGACGCTTGTTGTCGGCTTCCGGAGTTCGAGTGCGCTCGCCTCCGCTTACGGCTTTGCGGTAACCGGAACGATGGCGCTGACGACGGTGCTTGCCGGAGCGGTGATGCGCCGCATCTGGCATTGGCGCTGGCCGATGGTCGGTGCGCTGCTGGTGCCGATGATGACGATCGATCTGGCCCTCTTTGGTTCGAATGTGATGAAGATCCCGAGCGGGGCGTGGTTCCCGCTGCTGGTCGGGCTCGTCATGTTTACGCTGATGACCACTTGGCGGACCGGCCGCCGGCTGGTGCTGGACCGGGTCGCCAGCGAGACGATGTCGATCGGCGATTTTCTCGGCATTTGCGGAACGGCGCCCGAAGCCCGGGTCTTCGGCACTGCCGCCTTTCTGACCAGCCACCGCCAGCACGTACCGCCGGCCCTCTTGCAAAATCTGAAATTCAACAAGGTGTTGCACCGAACCGTGTTGCTGGTCCGGGTCACCACCGACAACCGGCCTTGGGTCCCGGCCGCCGCTCGGATCAAGAGCCGTGCGCTGGGCTACGGTTTTTGGCAGGTCGACGTGCATTTCGGGTTCGCTCAGACGCCGAACGTGCCACGCGAACTAGGACGCGCCAAGATTCCCGGCCTCGATCTCGCGTGCGGCAAAGTCCTCTACTTTGTCGGCCGTGCCAACCCCAAATCGACGCCGCAGCGCGGGATGGCCCGGTGGCGGGCGCATCTCTATGTCTTCCTCAGCCGTCTCGCGACCCGTACCCCCGAGTTTTTTCGCATCCCCGCCGACCAGGTCATCGAGTTGGGAGCCCAGGTGGAAATCTGAACGAGCTTGCAGATCCCGGTGCGCTTTGCATCCGCACTGCGGCCGCGGGCGGTGGTCGCCCGTGCCTCTTCCCTCAGAAGCCGCCGCCGTAAATTCTGTGCATGACAAGCACCGTTTTCGCGATAACCACGATCATCACGCCCCAAGAAACGAAACCCGCAACCTGCGCGATCCGTTCCACGGCCTGCGCGCTGCGCCCGCCGGTCCAGCGAAGGGGACCGATGCACGGGATGATCAAGGGCAAGCCGACGAGGTAGGGCAGCAGATAGCGGCCCTGGCCGCCTTCGACAAAAGGGGCGCCCACCGGCGTCCAAGTCAAATAGAGTGCCGCGTATACAGCGCCGGCCGACATCGCGAAAATGACGATGGCCGCGGCTTGATGCACAATCGAGCGTCCCGCCGCCTGCACTAGGCAGGTCGCCGCGGCCAACAATATCGCAATCCCGCCGGCGCGATAGATCCAGTTCGGGAGCGGCACATTCACCCGCGCGATGACCTCGTGCGATTTGAACAGGAACTCGTGGTGGTCGACGAAGGTGCCGTGGATCACGGTCAAGACGAACCCCGGATGCTTCAATAAGCCGGCCAACTGTGCCGCCGAGTTGACCCGATGATCGGCGGCAAAATCGGGTTGGTGTTGAGCGCCGACGGCAACGAGCCAGGCGATCGTCGCCGCCAGGACCGCTATCGGTGCGAGCGGACCGTCGGGCGCCGTCAGCCATGCGGCGAAGGACCGGCCTTGCCGCCCGCGGATCAGCAAGAACGACAACAGCGCGTAAGGCGGGCGCGCCATCGCGATCAGCAGCGCGCATCCCCAGGCGACCCAGTTGCCCGCATCCGACACCGCTGATTGCCGTTTTGCCGCGAGGGCCGCAAACAGCGCCGAGACCGCGATCAGCAGACCATCCTGTGACAGCGATGTGGCGAGATAGAGGAACATCGGCGTGGTCAGAAAGACGGCGATCACGAATATGCCGCGGCCGGCTGTCGCGAGCGCGATCGAGGCGATGCCAACCGCGGTCAGAGCGGTCAGCAGGCGCGCCAGATAATAGGATTTGAGCACCGAAAATCCGGCGGCGCGACCGATTGCGAGCCCGATTGCCTGCGGCAGATAAAGAACCGAGCCGTATTGTCCGGTATTGGGATAGCCCGTGAAGCGCGAGGTGCGGGTCCACCGGATATTGTTTGCCCTCTCGATGACTGCTGGCGGCTTTGGCGCGCCGGTGCCGGTCGGCGACAGCACTTGCCAGAGATCGAGCAGCCCGGTGTTGACGTCGCCGCCGATAATGCCGCTGGCATCGGGCCGTGGCAGGATCTGGCCCGACGAGAGCGACTCGGCATGGAATGAATGGGCGAATTCATCAGGCGCGTCAAACGCCGGCAAAATCGAATTCAGCAACGCGACAATGATGATTGTGAAGATCAGATAGGCAACCGCGACAAATTTTTGGTCCAGCACAAAACTGGCAGATCGATGGGGTGATGACGGTGCGATAATCTCTTGATGCATTTGTTGCTCTTTGGACAAGGATTGGAAATGGTCGAACAATCGCGAGCATGAGGTCGGTTCGACGGGGAGTCAAATGGCCGGCAAAAGTTGGCAGCGGCGGCCTTTGGCCGTCCTTAAGTCTGCAACGCGAATGATAACGCGATCAGGGCCGCGCCGCGAACCGGATCCCGCGCTGTGGCCTTGGCGCCTCGCTGGCGGGCGGCAAACCGGCGACCCGGAGACATCACACCAGCCCCATACGGGCGAGGATCGCTGCTGGAGAACGCTGGCCGCGCAATGTGCCCCGCGCACGAAAATAGGCGAAAATCTCGGGCAGGTGATCGGCGTCTTCGCCCGCCCAATCGGCGGTCGCGATCTCGATCTGCGAGAACAGGTAATTCCCCCGATACACCAGATCCTTTTTCAGAAACGGAAACCCCGTGTATTTCAGCAATATAAGGTTGGTCGTATTCATCGTATTCGACAACCCGATCGTCTCCATCAGGTCACGCTTCAAGAAGCTAAGAGCAATATCGGATTCCGCGCCGGCTGAGGACGCCATCCCCTGCATGGTTGCGGCGACGTTCCGGTAATAATCCGGGTTCAACCCAAAGATCGTTCGACCGACAGCTTCGGCTACCGTCCCCCGGGCGATCAGATCCAAAATCTGGGCCTGAGTGTACAGCGGGCGGGGAGAATAGCCCTGCTTTGACAGATAGGCGGATATGCCGATCTCGCCCTTTTTGATGCAATGCGGACGATACGACAGCGGTGTATATCCTTGCCAATATCGTTGAAAGGCTGGGCTGCGAAACAACTCACCCGACGTAACAAAAAACCAGCTTTGTACATGGTAACTCGGATCAAAGGAATCGGTGACGCCGATATAATCTTCGTCCATTTGTTTCAGGTTGTCGAGCAGCCATTTAAAATGGGAAGGCCGGATAAAATTGCTGTCGTTACAATATATCACCTGAGCTATTTCATTGTTTTCGTGCTGCATGTTAAGCAGCACGTTGGTGCCCCATTTGTACCCGCCAAAGTCACGACCGCCATGGGGACGCTCGATCACGCTATGACAATGCGGCAGGAAACTGCTGATAAGGCTGGGTGACAACCTGCCGTTGTTGACCAGGATTACATTGTAGCCGGTGGCCTTCAGGCATGACAAAAAGGCGATCAGGTTTTGCGAGATTCGTCTCCCTTGGGCAATCGCAAAGATGCACCACAGCCCCGTCCGCTGGCCGGTGCCCAGATGGACCTGATGGCTGGCGACCGACCTCCATCGCGGCTTTTCGACGATAAAATAAACAAGCAAGAAATATATCAGCAGTACACTCCTTGACGTCAGTTCGACACCGAGCCGCAGAACCCAAATTATCGAGCGTAGCAGGGACGTCAACGGAGGCTACCGCGCCAGGGGCATTCCTGCCGAGTGAACTGGCGGTGAGCCGCATGTAGGGGGATCATGTGTGTAGTGGCTGAATTTGTTTTGGCTAATTAACGGCACGTGGCGCCGGAATGGAAGACTAATCTGGCAGCGGAGGCCACAAGCGGGCTGAATCCGACACTTAGTACCCTGACTTTGCGGCGGCGATAACGCGCTCGGGGTCGGCAATCGAGGCGAATCGTTCTAACGGTGGTCTGTTCGCCAGAATAAGAGCGAGGGCAATTATGACGACCACCTCGGGCAGTGGGCGCTTTGCCAGGTCGTGCGCGAGGCCGCCGACCCGGGCCCCGATTAAAGCGTCTCGACCAGCACCATATTCGGTGTTCCCAAAACCGCACCGGCGCATGGTCTCTGCCATGCGTAGCCTTCGGCAGTGGCCGGATCATCCGCCGGCCAACACATGTACGTTTGAGCACCGGTGCGATCCCCCGCGACGACCGTCTCCCGCCGCTCCACCTGCTCGGAAAACCGCTTGCTGACAGGTGTTTGGATCGATATAAGGCACAAATAAACTCCCGACTGTGCAGTCCCGGAGGCTTAGACAATTGGATGGGAATGAAGCCCTTGCGAGGCGCTTTAGCCTCCAGCGTCATTATTCGGAACTGTATGCAGAATATATCAAGCGGGGTGTGAACAGGACGCTTGACCCTAACGACAAGGAAAACCAGTTCAGCACTGAGTGGGAGAAAGATCACTATTTTTCTGTTGGGGCTGATGCGCTTAGGATAATTGTCGATGCTC
>DATJLK010000134.1:0-3180 GCA_035509615.1 Allostellaceae bacterium
ATGAGCACGGCGATGGCGGATTTCGCACCGCTTAACCCACCCTATTCGATTTCATCCGCTCCGCAGAGGGCTGTTCTACCAGCAGCCAGGAAATGTCGTACAATCGCTGGTGCGGACTTACCGGATAGGTTTTCCCATAAATGAGTTGGCCATGAATTGGCGCGATCGCATCAGCATCGACTCCCATATTCATCACGGAAAGCCGTGCATTAAGGGTACGCGCGTGCCGGTGAGCGTCATCGTCGGCACGATAGCGGAGGGACATGCGCCGGAACGCGTCATCCAGTCATGGCCGCAGCTGACGATCGATGATGTTATCGCGGCTTTGAGGTTCGCGGCGGCGCTGGCCGCGGAAGCCACTGCCGTTCCCGCACAGAGTGATGCCGAATTGTGGCCGTCCGACTGAAGGTCGACGAGAATCTCCCTCACGAGATTGCAGATTTGCTCCTTCGGCATGGGTACGATGCTGCCACTGTCGCGGACCAGGGCTGGTGTGGGATGACGGACAGCGGCTTGTGGCAGGGCGTCCCAGGCCGAATGGCGGTGGCTCGTGACGGCAGACAAGGCATTTGCCGACTTCCGGCATCGTCCGCCCGGGACGCACGCCGGTATCATCCTCTTGCGGTCCAATCAGGAAGGCTTGGACGAATATTTGCGGCTTGCGCAAAGGGCGGTTGATGACGTCAATTTGGATGACGCCGTCGGCGCTGTGATCGTAGCGACGAATCGCGGCGTTCGAATCCGCCAAGCACCCCGCTCCCGATAAGGGAGATGCACTCAAGAGGAGACGATCATGGACACGCTTGAAGCCAACATCTCGCACCGGCCGGCGCATATCAGCCCGGAAGAATGGAAGGTGCGGGTCGATCTCGCCGCCTGCTACCGGCTGATCGCGCATTTCGGCTGGGACGATCTGGTGCTGACCCATAATTCGGCGCGGGTGCCCGGCACCACCGACCAGATGCTGATCAATCCCTCGGGGCTGATGTTCGACGAGATCACCGCCTCGAACCTGCTCAAGGTCGATATTTCGGACGGCCACCTGATCGCGCCCTCCGAATATGAGCCGATCAACGCCGGCGTCGTCATTCATGGTGCGATCTATCTCGGCCGGCCGGATGTCGAGTGTGTGGTGCATACCCATACCGAGGCCGATATCGCGGTCGGCGTTCTCGAAGAGGGGCTGTTGCCGCTGTCGCAATGGGCGATGCGGTTCTACAACCGGCTGGGCTATCATGATTATGAGGGCGTCTCGCTCGACATGGACGAGCGCGAGCGCCTGCAATACGACATCGCGCAATATCCGGTGCTGGTGTTGCGCAACCATGGGCTCCTCGCCACCGGGCGCAACGTCGCCGAGGCGTTTTCGCTGACCTACCATTTCGAGCGCTCGGCCGAGGCGCAGTTGAAGATCCAGGCGGCCGTTGCGGCCGGCGGCAAGATGGTGGTCCCCTCCTCCGACACCTGCGAGCGCCAGGCGGCGCAGTTCGCCGGCAACATGCCGCGGCTGCAGGGTCAGCGCGAATGGCCGGCCTTGCTGCGCATGCTCGACCGGCTCGATCCCAGCTACAAGACCTGAGTTCGGCGACAACTCCCAAACTCGTCATCCCCGCGACAGCGGGGATCCGGGGTTGCTGCTCCAGGAGTAGCGCTCTGGTTCCGCCAAGGGCGGGATCCCAGCTCCGCTTGCGCGGGCATGACGACCGTTTTGCCGCTCGTTAGGGAGCAGTTCGGCTCTCGATAAAGGATTTGAATGCGATGAAAGTCACCGCAATCCGCGCCAATATCGTCGCACTCCCGGCCGACGAGCCGCTTGCCGGCGCGGTGGAAAACCCGAACGGCACGCGCCTGATCGTGCCGGTCGAGGTCGAAACCGATGACGGCGCGGTCGGCATCGGCGCCACCTATTTCGGCGGCGCGTTGACCGGCAGCCTCAAGCGCGCGGTCGAAGAATTGGGCGCGCTCGTCATCGGCGAGGATCCGGTGCGGGTTGAGATGGTCGCAGCAAAATTGCGCGCGGCGGCCGGCTCGGCCGGACCGGGCGGCATCTTCAACCTCGCGATCTCAGCGATCGACACCGCGCTGTGGGATCTGCGCGCCAAGTCGATGAACCTGCCGCTGTGGAAACTGCTCGGCGGCGCGCGGGACCGGGTCCCGACCTATGCCAGCGGCGCGCTGATGCGCGGGCTCACCCTGGACCGCGTGGTGCAAGCGGCGACGACGCTCAAAGACCGCGGCTGGCGCGAGATGAAGACGCAGCTGGCGCTGCCCGGCGACACCACCCCCGCCAAGGAGGTCGAGCGCATGCGCCGGGTGCGCGAGGCGATCGGCCCCGACATCAAATTGATGTGCGACATCAACCAGCGCTGGCGGCCGGAGCAGGCGATCGATATCGGTCGCCGCGTCGAGGATGCCGGGGTCGGGCTGTTCTGGCTCGAAGACGTGACCACCGCCGATGATTTTGCCGGCCTGGCGCGGGTGACGGCGGCGCTGTCGACCCCTGTTGCCGGCGGCGAATACGTCTGGGGCATCGTGCCGTTTCGTCACATGATCGAAGCCCGCTCGGTCGATGTCGTGATGATCGATCTGGTACGGGTCGGCGGCGTCACCCAATGGATGAAAGTTGCGGGCATGGCCGAGGCGTTCAACCTGCCGGTCGTCAGCCATCTGATCCCCGAGGTCCACGTCCATCTGATCGGCGCCATCCCGAACGGGCTGACGGTCGAATATATGCCGTGGCTGATGCCGCTCTTTGACGAGGTCCCCCGGCAGCAGAACGGCGAACTGGTCATGCCGACCGCACCCGGTCTCGGTCTCAAATTCAACAAGGCTACGATCGACCGCTACCGCGTCGCCTGACCTCGTCAGACGCGCCGTTTAGGGTGCTGATGACCGCCCGCTGCGGCAGCGGGTCCCGTCCCACGATGTCTACTCTCGATCCGTGGTGATCTGCCGGGTGACCACGCTCAGCCACGTTCGACAGGCGAAGCCGGCATCAATCCGTATGGCAGGCAGATGCCGACCCTTTGTCGTTACCGAGTACGTCGCCGATAATACAGCAGACTGATGCTGAGAAGCGCGCTACCGAACAGCGCAATCGAGGTCGGCTCGGGTGTCGATGTCACCGTCAGGTCAGCCGATATTGCGGTGAGAAGAACCGAGCCCGAATCGGTCTGCAGC
>DATJLK010000135.1:0-4880 GCA_035509615.1 Allostellaceae bacterium
GCTTACAATCCGGCGGCGGCCACCTCGCGGCCACGGCCGGCGCTGATCATCGCTTCGGCCAATCCGGGCTCGCGATCGAGCGCCAATCGATAAAGCGCCCCGACAGCGGCAACAATCTCGCCGTCGCGGCCGAGCAGCGCATCGCCGATCTCGATGATGCGCAGATTGGGCCAGGCCCGCGGACGCAACCGGATGACCTGACCAACGACGTCATGCGCCGCCCGGTCCGGATCACGCTGGGCCAGTAGCAGGATTGCTGAGGCAGTCGAGCGCGAAACCCCCGCATGGCAGTGCACCAGCAGATGGCTCTCGCCGCCAACGACCCACCGCTGATGTGCCGCCTCGCTGAGGTTGCGACCAAAGGCGAGCAGCAGTTCGACATCCCAGCGCTCCGGCGGGATCCAGCCCGGCACCGCTTCGATCACGTCATGAAAGTGAAGCTTCAGCCGCCGATTGAGATCGATATTGCGGATCGGGTCCGGCTCGGGAAAGCCTGGATCCAGGATCGACAGCACATGCGTGACCCCGGCGACCTCGCAATGGCCGGCCAGTTCCTCAAGCCCGCAGATCGTCAGTTTCAATGGCATCGATGCAGCGCCTTGCACAACCCCTCCTCGCCTCTGCCGCTCCGCTGCCAATCTCGCATCAGGTTATGGCAGATTTATGCTCGTCGTTACCATGCCTGCGCTCAAGCCGGCCGCCGATCCACGTGCTCGGTGAGCCGGGTCTCGATCGCATCCCAGATCTTGGGAGCGATGTCGAAACCGTCGAGCCGGGCGATTTCCTGAATGCCGGTCGGCGAGGTGACGTTGATCTCGGTCATAAAGTCGCCGATCACGTCGATGCCGACAAAAAGCAGCCCTTGCGCCCGCAACGTCGGTCCGATCGCGGCGCAGATCTCGCGCTCGCGCGCGGTCAGCTCGGTTTTGACCGCACGGCCACCGACATGCAGATTGGCGCGCGCCTCGCCCTCGGGCGGGATCCGCAACACCCCGCCCATGGGTTCACCCTCGACGAGAATGATGCGCTTGTCGCCGCGCCGGATTTCGGGCAGGTAGCGCTGTACCATGACCGGTTCGCGCTGGATCTGCTCGTACATTTCGAGGAGTGCGGTCAGATTTTCGTCGCCGGGCCGCAGCCGGAACACGCCGGCGCCGCCATTGCCAAACAGTGGCTTAAGAATAATATCGCCATGCTCTTTCCAAAACGCGCGGATCTCGTCACGGTCGCGGGTCAACAGGGTCGGCGGCATCAGTTCCTTGAAGCGCAGCACAAACAGTTTTTCCGGCGCGTTGCGCACCGCGCCCGGATTATTGACGACGAGCGGTCCGTCTTCGGGGAGCAATTCGAGCAGGTGGGTGGCGGTGATATAGGCCATGTCGAAGGGCGGGTCCTGTCGCATCAGCACAACATCGAATCCGGCAAGATCGAGCTCTTCAAAGGCGCCAAAGCGGTGGTGGTCGCCTTGGCGCCGAAACACTTCGAGCGGCCGGCCGCGCGCATAAAGCCGGCCATCGCGCAAGCTCAGCGCGTCCGGCAGATAGTGATAGAGCGCATGGCCGCGCGCCTGGGCTTCGAGTGCCAGGGCAAAGGTTGAATCGGCGTCGATGTTGATAGTGTCGATCGGATCCATCTGGATCGCGACGGCAAGACCCATGGCTCTACTCCCAGTCGGTTTTGCAGCCGGTCGCCTGCGGCGCCGTGCTCAGTTCAACCGGCCGCGCAACTGCTGCAGGATCGCGGCGGCCTGATGGCGCGCCATGCCGTCGGGGGCGCGCACGACATAATGCTCTAAGGCACTCGCAGCGGCGCGAATGTTGCCGAGCTGGCGATGCAGCATGCCGGCTTCGCGCCACAGTTCGGCGAGATCGGGCGCCAGCATCAGCATCGTTTCGATCACCTTGACCGCGCGCTCGTGGCGCTGCTGCTGCAGCAGTCGCGATTTCAAATTGTTCTGCAAACGCAGCAGCACATCGCGGTCCGATACCGGAGCATAATATTCCGGCGCCAGCTCGCTCCCGGCGCCGACCACCGCCTTCAACAGCTCGCGCAATTCTGCAGCACCGCAGACCTGCCCGTTGTGGAACGGATCGAGGATCAGGCGTTCGGTCGCTTCCGACAGGCGGATCAGGAAATGCCCGGGAAAGGCGAGCCCGGCGGCCTCCCATCCCTGGCTCCGGGCGACATCGATAAACAGGATGCCGAGCACCACCGGCAGGCCTTTGCGGCGGTCGATGACGCGCATCAGATTGGCATTCTGCAAATCGTCATAGGTCAGTTCGTCGCCGGAATAGCCGTATTTCAGCAGAATGACCTCGTTTAGCGCGCGAGCGCGAGCGGCGAGATCGCCGACGGCGCCGAGGTGGTTGGCGACATCGCGGGCGATCAGCTGCAGATGATCGCGATAGCGGGCGAAATCGACCCGCCGCCGGTCGAATGAGGCCAGCACCAGTGCGGCCTCCGCGATCGGCAGGACGCGTCCGTCCGAACCGCCAAGTTCGCGCAAGTAACGCGCGCAATCCTCGGGGTCGTGGGTGCGGGGCGGCTCGATCATCGTGGCGTCGCTTTCTGCCGGCTGATCATGACAATATTTTTTCGCCTTGGCGGCTGTCCACCCCCTCTCCCACAATCCAGCTGCACAGCGCCGCCTCGCCGGCATGGACGCCGCTCTGATCCGGCGCATAATGGCGCGAGCATAAGGCTGAGATCGCCATCGGACCACGGGAGGAGAAGATGAAAAAGATCGAGATCACCGATTACGGCACGCCGGAAGCGGTCGCCCACTGCATCGATGCGCCGGATGTCGGGACGCCCGGGCCGGGCGAAATCGTCTTTGACGTGCTCGCCTTTCCGATCAACCCCGCCGACATCCTGTTTTGCCGCGGTAATTACCGGCTGCGCCCGCAACTGCCGGCGACCCCGGGAGCGGAATGCGTCGGCCGCGTCACCGCGGTGGGCGCCGGTGTCCACGACATCCGGCCGGGCGACCTGGTTGCCAATATGCAGCGCGAGAATTGGGTGCAGCGCCGGCGGATCGCCGCCAGGGACGCGCTGCCGCTGTCGGCGGGGCTCGACCTCAAGCAGGCGGCAATGCTGCGCATCAACCCGGCAACGGCGCTGTTGCTGCTCGAGGACCATGTGGCACTGAAGCCGGGCGATTGGGTGATCCAGAACGTCGCCAATTCGGCGGTCGGCCGCCACCTGATCGTGCTCGCCAACGAAAAAGGCGTACGCACGGTCAATGTCGTGCGACGCGGCGATGTCGCAGATGAATTGACCGCCCTCGGCGCCGATGTCGTCATGACCGACGGCTCCGATCTCGCCGAGCGCGCGCGGCAGGCTACGGGCGGTGCCCCGATCCGGCTCGGCATCGACGCGGTCTCGGGCGAGGCTTGCAAACGCATTGCCGACAGCCTCACCGATGGCGGGGTCGTGGTCACTTACGGCTCGATGAGCGGCGCCGATCCGGTAATCAGCCGCGCCGCCCTCGGCAGAGGCGTCAGCCTCAAGAGCTTCACACTCGGCGACGGCCTAGCCAAGCGGACCACCGAAGCGGTGCGGGCGATCTATACCGATCTTGCCGGCAAGCTGCGCCAAGGCGTGTTGCGGGCGCCGGTCGACGCCACCTACCCGATCGACGAGATCAAAGCCGCGCTTGCCCACGCCCAGCGCGGTGGCCGTCATGGCAAGGTCCTGGTCCTGCCCAACGGCCCGGTCTGAGCCGGGCCGAGGCCGCTCGAACAATTCTGTCTTGGCGGTATGGCGAAGCCCCGCGGCGGTCGTTACTCCGCGGCTTGTGCGACGCCGGCTGCCGCCGGGCGCCGGGCGGCCAGATCGTCCCAGTTGTCGGCTTCCATGAACTGCGCCCACCGGCGGTAGAGGTTTCTCAGATTGTGCTCGCTCGATTTGGCTTGGGTCAGATCGACAACGGTTCCGGGCAGCCGGAACCCTTCCCACCCGTAATTCTCGGTCTCGGTGCCGGCTCCCTGCTCGTAATTATAGGGAAAGCGGC
Organism: Allostellaceae bacterium; assembly: GCA_035509615.1. Lineage (GTDB taxonomy): Bacteria > Pseudomonadota > Alphaproteobacteria > ATCC43930 > CGMCC-115725 > AP-15. The sequence goes on from DATJLK010000135.1 coordinate 4,013, forward strand.
GGGCGATGACGCCACGACTCGCGGCATGCGCGTAGTTCCAGTTTTCCATGTCGTCTTGTTCGGTCATGCCAGCCGGACCGGAATAGCGGATATAGTAGTCGCGCAGGAAATCCTTGACCTCCTGCGGCGCCGCCTTGTCGACAAGGAACCAGCGCCACACTTCGGTCTCGTGCGGCCCGCGCGGGTGCCACACCGCGATCGTGCGCGGTTGACGGGCGAGAAACGCCATGCTCGGGAACACTTCGCCAACCAGCGTGATCAGCCGGCCCCAGTCGCCCTGCCGGCGGCGGCGTGCCGCCTCGCACTCGCGGAAATAATCGGCAACGACCGAGGAGTGCTGATAGGCGGGCGGCAGCGATTGGGTCTGCGGCAGCAGGTAGGCGGTCGTCTGATGGCCGCGATCGGGCACCGCAATGTGCAGCTTGCGCGCCAGGTTCAGTTCCGGCATGTCGCGCCGGCCGCTGCCCGACGGGCCGACCCCGACGATGTCGACCGAGCGGTGGCTGATGTTGTGATAGCTGTCGCCGCTGAAATTCTCGGCCGGGAATTTCCAGTTGCACGGCACCCGCCACTTCTGGATGCCGCCAAGGATTTCGGCGCCGCCATCGCTGCCGTCCCAGCCGTCGAGCGTCTGATCGAGGTAGCGGGCGAAATCGCCGAGATATTCGGCAAAGGACGGTGCCGTCGGGTCCCAGGTGGCAAAGACCGCGCCCTTGTAGTTGCACAGCTGTGCCACCTCGACCAGCCCCCATTGGTCGCGGTCGAGTTGCGAATGATAGGCCTCGCGGAAATACGGCACGCCAGCGAGCCGGCCGTCGGTCGAATAGCTCCAGCCGTGATAGGGGCAGGTGAAGACCGCGGTGTTGCC
>DATJLK010000136.1:0-6874 GCA_035509615.1 Allostellaceae bacterium
GACAACAAATTGAGCCGGACGCCCGATCGGTCTATATTCCGCCGATCAGCGTTCGCCGGGGCGAGCTGGCGGCTCGTGTGCGACTGGCAGGAAGGCGGAGGACGAGGGACTATGAACATTCCGACGAGGCGGTCGGTGCTGCGCGGCTCGCTTGCTGTCGCAGCAGCGGGGACGCTGGCGCGGCCCTATATCGCCAACGCCGCCGCGAGCAGCGCGACGGTCTGGTGGACCCAAGGTTTCATCCCTGAGGAGGATGCCGCTTTTCGCAAGGTCGTCGCCGATTATGAAAAAGCGAGCGGCAACACGATCGATTACAGCCTCGTGCCGTTCGCGCCGCTGATGCAGAAAATTGTCTCGGCACTTACCAGCGGCGATGTCCCCGATCTGATCTCCCACGATGTCAACGACGCGGTGCTTGTTCCGCAAAATGCCTGGAATGACAAAATTATCGAAGTAACCGATGTCGTCGAAGCCCAAAAGCCGGAATACAATCCTACCGCCTATCTCGCCGCACAGTATTTCAACAATATCAAAAAGCAGCGCAGCTTTTATCTGATACCATTCAAAACCGCGGTGGTGCCGTTTCACGTGTGGAACTCGCTGGTTGAAAAGGCCGGGTATAAGCTGGCGGATGCGCCAAAGACGTGGGACGCGTTTTGGGACTTCTTCAAGCCGATGCAGGCGAAACTGCGCGATCAGGGGATGCGCAGCGTCTATTCCCTCGGCATCCAATGCACGACGACCGGCCCGGCCGACGGCAACAACCTGTTCAACGCGTTCCTGATCGCCAATGGCGGCAACGGCATCGTCAGCCGCGACGGCAAGCCGCACCTCGATGACCCTGCGGTCAAAGCGGCGGTGATCAAATCACTGACCTTTATCAGCAAGGCCTACAATGATGGCTCGGTGCCGCCCGGGGCGTTGAGCTGGAACGATGCCGACGACAACAACGCGTTCCACTCGAAATTGATGATCATGGATTTCGATGGCACGATCTCGACCGAGGTCGCGCTCTATCACGATAAAGAGCAGTATAACGACATCGCCACTCTGGGTCTGCCGGCGCGCAATGACGGCAAGCCCAACGCCGCCCAGCTCGGGGTCGGCGGCGCCTTTGTGCCAAAGGGGGCGAAGAATGTCGATGTCGCCAAGGAATTCATGAAATTTCTGATCCAGCCCAAGGTCGTCAATGCCTATCTGAAGGAGGGGCTCGGTCGCTGGCTACCGCCCTACCCGTCGCTCGCCAAGACCGACCCGTTCTGGCTCAATTCCGGTGACCCGCACCGCACCAACTACGCCCGCGAGGGCATGGTCGATCCGACCCTGGTCAATTATCCGGTGTTCAATCCCGGCTTTGCCGAGGTCAACGCCGAGCAGGTATGGGGCTCGGCCGAAGCCGACGTGATCAGAAACGGCTTGACCGCGGAGCAAGCCGCTGAAAAAGCGTTAAAGAAAATAGAAACGATCCTTGCAAAATACCCGATCGTTCAGAGCTGAGAGGCTACCATGGCGAGCGTATCAGTCATCGAAGCCGGCCGTCCAGTAACTGGGCGCCGGTCGCTGTTGCGCGCTTGGCGCGGCGGCCTGCAGGGCTCGGAATTCGCTTGGGCCATTGCCTTCTGTATTCCCTATGTCGGGGTGTTTCTTGCCTTTGTCGCCTACCCGATCGTCTACGGGTTATGGCTTGGGCACAATCCGGCGCTCTACCTCGAATTGTGGCAGGACCCGATCTTCCAGATGACGATCGTCAATACGATCATTTATCTGGTCGTCGGCGTCAACGTCAAAATGTTCGGCGCCTTGTTACTCTCCGGCTTCTTTATGCGCCGCGGCTGGTGGGTCAAGGGGCTGTTGATGATTTATGTTTTGCCCTGGGCGGTGCCGGCGCTGCCGACATTTATCTCGATCCACTGGATGCTGAACAGCCAGTGGGGGCTGCTCAACAACGTGATCTGGGATGTGTTTCACATCGATGGTCCGGGCTGGCTCGACACCTCGCGCTGGCTTGCGCTCGGCTCCGTGATAGTCTCCTACATTTGGAAGAACATGCCGTTCTGGACCGTCATTCTGCTTGCCGGCAGGATGTCGATCCCGCAGGAACTGTACGAGGCGGCCGAGGTCGACGGCGCCACCGGGATGCGCCGCTTTGTCCATATCAGTTTCCCGCTGCTCGCCAACCTCTATCTCGTCTGCACCCTGCTTTCGACGATCTTCACCCTCGGCGATTTCAATACGGTGACGTTTGTTTCCGGGGGTGGGCCGGCCCTGACGACTCATGTGCTCGCAACGCTCGGCATACGCGATGCGTTTGAGATCGCCCGGCCGGATTTGGGTGTCGCGGCGGTGATGACCGCGTTGCCGGTGATGATCCCGCTGGTGCTGATCCTGATGCGCAAACTGCGCACCTCGGAGGTGCAGCTATGAGTGTTCTTCTGCTTGACAAAAGTTCGTCGCGACAAGCGCCGGCCACCGCGGTCAGGAAAAAGAATTATCGCCTGCAACGCATCCTGACCGAGACGGGATGTTTGGCGCTGGCCGTCGTGCTGATCATCTGGACCTTGGCGCCGATCTACAACATGGTCATGGTCGCGCTGCAGGCACATAACGACGTCTTTACCAACGATATCTGGCCTGCCCACCCGTCGCTCTACAGCTTCTGGATAGTGCTTACCGAGGGCTACTGGTATCTCGAATACTTCTGGCACCAGTTCGGCAACAGCCTTTACATCGGTGTGATGACCGTGTTCTTCACCCTGCTGATCGCGTCTTTGGTCAGTTTTTCGGTGAGCCGGATGCGGCTGCGTAACGGCTGGCTGCTCACCAATGCGGCGCTGCTGACTTACGTGATCCCCGCATCGTTTCTGGCGATCCCGCTTTACCGGATCATGCAGGGCTACGGCCTCGGCAACAATGTCTGGTCGATCATCGCGGTCGAGGTGACCTTTGCCACTCCATACGCGATCTTCATCTTCCAGCAATATGGCCGCAGCATCCCGATCGAGCTCGATGAGGCGGCGCGGGTCGACGGCGCCTCGCCGCTGCAGGTCTACTTTAAGATCTATCTGCCGATGATGGCGCCGGCGCTGGTGGCGGTCGGCACCTACGCCTTGTTGCTGGCGTGGAACGAATATCTCTACCAGTTCCTGTTGCTGTCCGACAAACGCAGCATGACCGTGCCGGTGGCGCTCGCCCAATTCCTGAACAGCGATGAGTCGCCGTGGAATTACATGATGGCGACGGCGATTATTTATGCGATCCCGCCGGTTGTTATCTACTATCTGTTCCGCGGCCGTATGACCTCCGGGCTGACCATGGGTGGCGTCAAAGGTTAGTGTTAGACGGATTCGCAGGAATCAGCGCTGTCGTTCTTTTGGGCGGAGGTGGGAGGGGGTCGCATATGCGCAGCGATGGGCAATCCCTCACCGTTGTCGCTCGCGCGATGGCATCTCCGGGCTGAAGGTCACAGGACGCGCTTCGACAAGGGTTGATGATCCAGAGCGTGCCCTTGGCGCGAACAGGAGGGTCGGCCAGCGGCCAACCGGGGCACCCGCATGACACCGGGAAATCCCCGCTAATCAAAGTAGTCGCGAGGCGTCTTGCCGAATGAGTGGCGGAACATCGCGGTAAACGCACTGGCGCTGTCATAACCGGCGGCGCGTGCGACCGCGGCGATGTCGTGGCCCTGCGCCAGCTGCACCAGCGCCTGCGCGAGCCGGACCTGGTGGCGCCAATCGACAAAACGCAGACCGGTTTCGCGCTTGAACAAGCGCGCCAGGGTGCGGCTGCTGGCGCCGGCGATCGGCGACCATTCTTCCAGGGTTTCGCGCCGGCCGGGATCGCCGAGCAATGCGTCGCAAACCCGGCGCAGCCGTCGGTCCGCCGGCATTGGAATATGCAGCGGCTGGGCATCGAGCACCCGGATCTCGTCGAGAAACAATGCCGCGACATGGCCAAAGCGCCCGGTCTCGTCATAATCGAGCGGTGCGGCGACCAGTTCCAGCATCAGCGCCCGCAGCAGCGGCGAGACAAGGATGACTTTGCAGTCACCAGTCACGGTGCTGGCGATGCCGGGGTCGATATAGATGGCGCGCATCGCAACGGCGCCCGACATCCGGATCGCGTGCTCGGTCGCGGCCGGGATCCACAACGCGCGATTCGGCGGCACGACCCAGGTACCGCGCGCCGCGGTGACCGTCATCACCCCGCAGAACGCCCAGGTCAGCTGGGCTCGCGGATGGCAATGCGGCTCGATCCAGAAGCCATCGGCAAAATCCTTGGCCATGCCGGCAAGCGGCCGCGGCGTGTCCTGGTAATCATCGCGGTCGGTGCTCTTCATGTTGTCGGTTTCGCGACGATCATTGGCCGGACAAATGATATCGGACGGAGTTATAGCCAAAACACCATAAACTGTCGACTGGAGCCGGAATGAACAGGCGATCCCACATCATCGGCTTTATCAATATCGGTCATTTGACCGACCACATGGTGATGCTGATCTTTCCAACGGCGGTGCTCGGCATGCAGCGCGATTTCGCCCGGCCCTACAGTCAGCTGATCGCGCTGGCGTTGGGTGGCTTCATCATGTTTGGCGCCGGATCATTGCCGGCCGGCTGGCTCGGCGACCGCTGGAGCCGTCGCAACATGATGGCGATATTCTTTTTTGGCATCGGTGCTGCGACGATCGCCACGGGCCTTACCCAGACGCGCTGGCAGCTTGCCACCGGGCTCGCTGCGATGGGGCTCTTCGCGGCGATCTATCATCCGGTCGGAACCGCGATGCTGGTCGGCCATGTCGAGCGCGTCGGACGCGCGATCGGTGTCAATGGGCTGTGGGGCAATCTTGGAGTGGCGCTTGCGGCGATTGTGACCGGCGCCGTCACCCAATGGCTTGGATGGCGTTGGGCCTTTATTCTACCGGGAGCGGCGGCGCTCGGCATGGGTGCGGCCTATCTCGCATTGGTGCCGCCGGAAGCAAACCGAACCGGCGGCCGAATCACCGCTCGCGACACAAATTTTCCACGGCCGGTGATCCTGCGGGCCTTTGCCGTTCTGGTCCTGGCGACCCTGGCTGGCGGAACCGTATTCAACGCAACGACGGTGGCCCTGCCGAAATTGATCGACGAGCGCCTGCCGCAGCTCGCCGGATCCACCCTGGTCGTCGGGCTCCTGGTCAGTGCCGTCTATGTCGTTGGCGCCATGGCGCAGCTGGTCATGGGACGTCTGATCGATCGCCATCCGCTAAAAGTCGCCCTTTTGGCGGTGGCGGTCTTTCAAGCGCCGTTGCTGCTGGTCGCGTCCTGGGCCCGGGGGTGGGGGATGATCGTCGTGCTTGCCGCTCTCGTCTTTGTCGTCTTTGGCCAGATCTCGTTCAATGACGCGATGGTGGCGCGCTACAGCGATGCTCGATGGCGCTCGCGGGTTTATGGCGTGCGCTACCTGTTGTCGTTCGGCGTCGCCGCGACCGCCATTCCGCTGGTCGCTGTCATGCATGCGCATGGCGGGTTCGCCGAGCTTTTCGAGGTTCTCGCAGCATGCGGCATTTTGGTGGCGCTCGGCGCCGCTCTCTTTCCCTATCGCCGTGACGAAATCGAGCCGATGCGGGTGATCCCGGCGATGCGCGCCGCCGAATAACGTAAGTGCTGCGCCTCAGCCGACCCGCCCATCGGCGGCGCGGCGCAGCACGCTTCCCGGCAAAGCGCCCGTGTGCCGGGCGTTCTCGACGACGATCTCACCATTGACGAGCACCGTGGTGCGCGCCCCGCTCGGGTACTGGTGCGGCTCGGCATAGGTCGCGCGATCGTGGAAATCGGCCGGATCAAAGATCGCGATATCGGCGCGATAGCCTTGCTTGAGAAGCCCACGATCGTCGAGCCGCAATGCCGCGGCCGTGGCCCCGGTCATCTTGCGCACCGCAGCTTCGAGCGGCAACAGATGCTCGTGATGCACGTAATGGCCGATGATGCGCGGGAAGGTACCGTAGAACCGCGGATGCGGCATTCCCTGGCTGACAACCCCGTAATCGGCGACGCAATTGCCGTCGGAACCGACCAGAGCCAGAGGCGAGCGCACGATCTCGCGAATATCGTCCTCGGCGATCGAAGTGATCAGCACGCGTGTCGCACCCTGATCCGCGATCAGATAGTCGCAGACGACATCGATCGGGTCGGCCCCGCGTGTCGCTGCGAGCGCGCCAAACGTCTCGCCCGCATGCTCAGGCAGGTGCGGCGAGATCGAGATCTGCACGCAGTCCCATGACGGGATCCGGCCCCAATTGTTGAGACCATCGCGTCCGATCTCGGCGCGGACCTGCATCCGCGTTTCAGGCAGCGCCAGCCGAGCCAGCATCGCCTCCATGCCGCCCGACTGCACCCATTGCGGCAGCAGGTTCTTCAGCGGGTTGCTGCCGGCAGCATAGGGATAGGCGTCGCAATCGATCGCCACCCCATCGGACTGCGCGGCCTCGATCATTGCCAGAATGCGCGCGGCCTTGCCCCAATTGTCGATGCCCGAGCATTTCAAATGCACGATCTGGACATGGACCCCCGATGTCCGGGCGACGTCGATCGCCTCTTCGACGGCCGCGATGACCTTATTGGATTCATCGCGCAAATGGGTGAAGTAGAGCGCGTTGTGGCGCTTTAGCACCGAGGCGAGGGCGATGATCTCGTCGCGCCCGGCATAGCTGCTGGGCGGGGTGAACAGCCCGGTCGAGAGGCCGAGTGCGCCTGCTGCCAGCGCCTCTTCGAGAAGGGCCGTCATCTCGGCGAGTTCAGCCGGGCTCGGCGCCCGCGCCGCCATGCCCATCACATTGAGCCGCAGGGTGTGGTGACCGACCAGCATACCGGCGTTGACCGCCGTCGCCGGAAAGCTGTCG
>DATJLK010000137.1:0-18856 GCA_035509615.1 Allostellaceae bacterium
AGGGTCGGCCCAGAACTGTCCGGCCGAGTTCTCCAGCCATATTGGTTTCGTTTGTTCGGGGGCGGCGATCACAGCGAGCACGTGCAACATCGCCATTTTGGACCCTGGTTTTCTATTGCACGGCACCTGCACGAAACAGAATAAGTGAATATTGCAGGACTGATGATCGGAGCATCACGACGGCGAAGCCGGGCATGCATAACTGAAGCGTCGTCGCGGTGCTTGTAGGAGACGTGTTTTACTTGGTATTTCTCGTGCTCACCCCAAACCGCTCATCACGGCATAGTTGCGCATTTTGGATAGGGGTCTGATCCCGGTTTGCCGAAATTGTTAACCAGCGAAGCAAGGCAGCAAAGACCTTGCCGCAAGCCTTGGGTGCGCACCGGCAGCCGGGCGGCCCTTCCGGCTGCGGCGCGGAGGCCGTATCCTCGCGCGCGGCATCCCGCGGCGCATCGGAGGGAATGAAATGACGGCGATCGGCTTTATCGGGCTCGGCAATATGGGGGCGCCGATGGCGGCGAATTTGATCAAGGCCGGCCATCACGTCACCGGCTACGACCTCGTGCCGGCGGCGGTCGCGGCACTCGCGGCACAAGGCGGGCGGGCGGCGGCGAGTGCCGCGGAAGCGGTGGCGGCGGCCGACATCGTGATCACGATGCTGCCGGCGGGTCCGCAGGTGCGCGAGGTCTATCTCGGTAATGGCGGAGTTCTGGGCCGCGCCCGCAAAGACGCGCTGCTGATCGATTGCTCGACGATCGACGTCGATACCGCGCGCGCGGTCGCCGCCGCGGCGCATGAGGCCGGATTCGACATGGTCGACGCCCCGGTCTCGGGCGGCACCGCCGGCGCGGCGGCGGCGACCCTGACCTTTATGGTCGGGGGCGAGGCGGCGGCGTTTGCCCGCGCCCGGCCGGTGCTCGAGGCGATGGGCCGCACGATCATCCATACCGGCCCCGCCGGCAATGGCCAGGCGGTCAAGATCTGCAACAACATGCTGCTCGCGATCTCGATGATCGGCACCTGCGAAGCGCTGACCTTGGGCCAAAAGCTGGGACTGGCGCCGCAGACCCTGTTTGATGTCGTCAGCAAATCGACCGGCCAATGCTGGGCCTTGACCGGTTATTGCCCGGTGCCTGGTCCGGTGCCGAGTTCGCCGGCGAACCGCGACTACGCCGCCGGCTTTACCGCGGCGATGATGCTGAAGGATCTGCGGCTGTCGCAACAGGCGGCCGGGGCCGTCGCCGCACCGACGCCAATGGGCGCGGCCGCCGCGGCATTCTATCAGCTGCTTGTCGACGGCGGCTCCGGCGCCCTCGATTTCTCTGCGATCTATCGCTTTATCGCCAAATCAGAAACTAAAATTTGAAACGAAGGCTTAACCGGGCCGCCGCTAATCTCGCCGGGACCGCGCAATTACGAGGCCCCGGATGAATAATCATTATCTCGAAGTGATTTCGCTGATCGAGCGGCTGCATCGCCATTTCCTGGAGGTGGTGAAGCTCGAGCTGGAAGGGCTCGGCATCCACGACATCAACAATGTCCAGGGCATGATGCTGTTCAATATCGGCGAGGCCGAGATGACGGTCGGCGAGCTGACCTTGCGCGGCTGCTATCTCGGCTCCAATGTTTCTTACAATGTCAAGAAAATGGTCGAAAACGGCTATCTCGAGCAGGAACGTTCGGCGCATGACCGGCGCTCGGTCCATGTCCGGCTGACCGAAAAGGGGACCAAATTGCGCGATGTCCTGACCGCGATGCATCGGCGCCATTCCGAGATGCTGGGCCAGTCGCCGGTTGGCGCCGAGGATCTGCAGGCCGCCGCGGCGACGTTGCGCCGGCTCGAGCGGTTTTGGATCCGGGCCGGCGATTTGATGCAGCGCCCGCAATTCGCCGCCTGATTTTTTGCGTGACCGCTGCGGCCGTGGCTGCAAATCTGCGCCATTGCGGTAGCGGAGGAGCAGGATGACAGCCGAACTGATTGCGTTGACCCCCGGTCTCAGCGTCGCCGGCCGGCTCGATCCGAAGGATATCGAGGCGCTCGCCCAGGCCGGGGTGCGCACGATCATCAACAATCGACCCGATGGCGAGGACCCCGGCCAGCTGCCGGCGGCTGCGGCAAAGAAGCTCGCCGAAGCGCATGGGATCGCCTATCACCACATCCCGATTACCGCGGCGAGCCTGACCAAAGGCGATGTCGATATGTTTGCCGCGGCCTTGCGCGCGGCGGCTCAGCCGGTCGTCGCCCATTGCCGCAGCGGCACCCGGTCGACCCTCTTATGGGCATTGACGCGGCTGCGCGAGGGCGCCGACCCGTTGGCCCTGATTACCGAAGCCGCCAATCACGGCATCGATATCGCCGCGCTGCCAATGGTTGCCGCCCGCCTGCGCTGACCGGCATCAAGCCCGACGCGTCCCAGCCCGACGCACCCCAGCCCGGCGCGCCCCTGCCGGGGCTCTCCGGCCGGGCGCCCCAAAGGACAGCGCAAACCGATCGTCAAACGCCCGGCGCCGCTGTGTGAATCACGGCTGATCAGCAAACGGGGGGCTTGCACTAACGCGGCGCAGCATCACAATTTGTACCATGCATACGACCAACGACATCCGCGCCGCGTTCCTCGACTATTTCGCCAAAAACGGCCATGAAATCGTGCCGTCGAGCCCGCTGGTGCCGCGCAACGATCCGACGCTGCTGTTCACCAACGCCGGTATGGTCCAGTTCAAAAACGTTTTTACCGGCGTCGAAAAGCGGCCCTACCAGCGCGCCACCACGGCGCAAAAATGCGTTCGTGCCGGCGGCAAGCATAACGATCTCGAAAATGTCGGCTATACCGCACGCCATCACACGTTTTTCGAGATGCTCGGCAATTTCTCGTTTGGCGATTACTTCAAGGACCGGGCGATCGAGCTGGCCTGGAACCTGATCACCCGCGATTTTGGTCTGCCGCGCGATCGCCTGCTGGTCACCGTCTATGCCGAGGATGACGACGCCGCGCGGCTTTGGGCCAAGATCGCCGGGCTGCCCGAAGACCACATCATCCGCATCGCGACCTCCGATAATTTCTGGTCGATGGGCGATGTCGGCCCGTGCGGACCGTGCTCGGAGATTTTCTGGGACCATGGGCCGTCGATCGCGGGCGGGCCGCCGGGTAGTGCAGACGCCGACGGCGACCGCTTTGTCGAGATCTGGAACCTCGTCTTTATGCAATACGAGCAGCTGGCGTCGGGCGAGCGTGTACAGTTGCCGCGCCCTTCGGTTGACACCGGCATGGGGCTCGAACGCATCGCCGCGGTGCTGCAAGGCAAACACGACAATTACGACATCGACCTGTTCCGCAGCCTGATCGAGGCCTCAGCCGACGCTTCGGGGGTCGCCGCGGACGGCCCCCACGCAGTCTCGCATCGGGTCATCGCCGATCACCTGCGCGCCTCGGCCTTTCTGATCGCGGATGGCGTGTTGCCGAGCAAGGAGGGCCGCGGCTATGTCCTGCGCCGGATCATGCGGCGGGCGATGCGCCACGCCCATATGCTCGGCTGCAAGGAGCCGCTGATGTGGCGGCTGGTGCCCGCCCTGGTGCAGCAGATGGGGGCGGCCTATGTCGAGTTGGTCCGCGCCCAGCCGCTGATCACCGAGACCCTGAAACTCGAAGAGACCAATTTCAAGCAAACCCTCGATCGCGGTCTGCGGCTGTTGGAGGAGGAGACCGCGCGGCTCGGCCCGAACCAACCGTTCCCCGGCGAGACCGCGTTCCGGCTTTACGACACCTATGGGTTTCCGCTCGACCTGACCGAAGACGTCCTGCGCGTCCAGGGGCGCAAGGTGGCGCTCGAAGGGTTCGAGGCGGCGATGGCGCGCCAGCGTGAGGAGGCGCGCCGGAACTGGGTTGGCTCGGGCGAAGCAGCGACCGAGGCGGTGTGGTTCGCCTTGCGCGAGGAGATCGGGGCCACCGAATTTCTCGGCTATGAGACCGAGACCGCCGAGGGCGTCGTGCTCGCGATCCTGCGTGACGGTGCCCGTGTCGCCGAGGCTGCGGCCGGCGATCAGGTGGCACTGATTCTCAATCAGACGCCATTTTACGCCGAATCGGGCGGGCAGGTTGGCGATACCGGGGTCATATTTACGGCCGGCGGCGCTGAACTGGCGGTCGAGGATACGATCAAAAAAGCCGGCGATTTGCACGTCCATCTCGGCCGGTTGATCCGCGGCGGGCTACAGGTCGGCGATGCCGTCGAATTGCGCGTCGATGGCGCCCGGCGCCGTCGGCTGCGCGCCAATCATTCGGTCACTCATCTGCTGCACGAAGCGCTGCGGCGCCGGCTCGGTGCGCATGTGACGCAAAAAGGCTCACTCGTGGCCCCCGACCGGATGCGGTTTGATTTCAGCCATCCAAAGCCGCTCAGCGACGCCGATATTCAGGCGATCGAGGCCGAGGTCAACGACCGGATCCGCGCCAATGCCGAGGTCGGGACCCGGCTGTTGACCCCGGAGCGCGCCGTCACGGAAGGCGCGCTGGCTTTGTTTGGCGAAAAATACGGCGACGAGGTGCGCGTCGTTGCGATGGGCGGCGTGCTCGATGGCGAGACCCGGCCGTTTTCGGTCGAGCTTTGTGGCGGCACGCATGTCCGACGCACCGGTGATATCGGGCTGTTCAAGATCGTCTCCGAGACCGCGATTGCCTCCGGCGTGCGCCGCATCGAGGCGCTGACCGGGGCTGCGGCCGAGGCCTACCTCGCCGAAGAAGAATCATGGTTGCGCCATGCGGCGGCGGCATTGCGGACGAGCCCGGCGGAATTGCCGGGGCGCATCGTCAGCCTTGTCGAGGAGCGCCGGCGGCTCGAACGCGAATTGGCCGAGGCGCGCCGGGCATTGGCGAGCGCCGGTCCGGCGGCCAAGATGAATGCCAAGCGCGTCGGCGAGATCACCTTTGATGGCCGGGTCGTCGACGATGTGCCGGGGCGGGAACTGAAATCGCTTGCCGACGAACTCAAGCAGCGGCTCGGTTCGGGGGTCGTCGCAATCGTCTCGCGCGCCGAAGGCAAGGCTGCAATCGTCGTCGGCATCACCGCCGATCTGACCGGCCGTTTCGACGCGGTCGAACTGGTGCGGGCCGGGGCGGCGGCATTGGGCGGCAAAGGCGGGGGCGGGCGTCGCGATATGGCGCAGGCGGGCGGCCCCGAAGCGAGCCAGGCCGAAGCAGCGCTCGTCGCGGTTGAGAATGCCCTGGCGGCAAGGCAGCGATCACCGGGCGCGATCGCCGCTTCTGCTGCCGAATAATCGCGATTCGGCGGCGGCGATCCCGGGCGCCGTCGGTGCGTGGTTTGGTAAACCATTGAAGCGACCGTGGCGTAATGGACGGGATTTTGACGGCCGCGCAATAATCGCATCTCACGATTATTCGCGGCTTGATTGCGATGGGTGCGGCAAACGCCAAAGACCGCCGCGCCTCTCGACCGCGGATGCTTGTCACGATTACTTGGGTGTTTGCGGCGCTCGGCGGCTGTCAGCCATTCCCGCTGCATCTCGATCCGCTGAGCGTAAACGGCCGCGACGGCGGTGGCGCCACGCCGTCCTATGCGGCGCTGATGCGGACCGGGAATGCCGCGCGCGCCGGTGGCGATTTGAGGGCGTCATTAAACCCGTGTTGTCGGAGGTGCTGAAGCTGACTGTTCTGCCCGCCCGGCTCCAGTCGATGCCGATCTGCTTTAAAGGGGATCGCGGCCGGATGGTTCACCAGCCGCGACCGGGTCCGTTGCCCCCGAGACGGCAATGCCGAGCCCCATGGTAAGTCCGATCAAACCCGAGACGCAGCAACGGGTGCATGACCGACCTCAACTGCCCGGTTGCGATCCGGTAGATATGCCAGAATTGCCGCTTTCCGCGTAATACCTTGACATCGTTCAAGTTATGCTTAACCGCACAAAGCCCGAAATGTCCGAGATTTGATCGACCGAGACCGATACGGGGCGCATCCCCGGCAGCAGCACCGCTGCCAGAAAACCGTGCTCGCCGGAAGGTCGACCGCGCATGTCGGGATCCGCGAGGATGGCCGATACGCCCGCCATCTTCTGATCCACTGGTTAAGGAGCGATTAATCCTCCGGGTCGAACTGCCGCCGCACTTCAACATCGCCTCGCTGTGCGGGCAATGACATCGCAAAACAATGGCCCGGCAAGAGTGTCGCGACAAGAAATCCTGTCGCAACCGCACAACCGCGGTGGGAGCGTCGGTCTGCTTGACCGCTATCCCGGCGAGCGTCGCTTCGTTTGCGCGGTTGGGCGGGCGTTTCAGGTGGCGGTGGGGGCGAGGTCGAAGGCGGCGGCCATCAACGCCCGGGTATAGGGGTGTTCGGGCCGGGTCATGATGCGCTCGGTCGGGCCGAACTCGACAATCCGGCCGTCCTTCATGACCAGGATCTCGTGTGAGAGCGCGCGCACGACGCGCAGATCGTGGCTGATAAATAGATAGGCGAGACCGCGCCGGGTCTGCAATTCGCGCAAGAGATCGACGATCTGCGCCTGCACCGACATATCCAGCGCCGAGGTCGGCTCATCGAGCACGACGAGGCGCGGCTTCAGCACCAGCGCGCGAGCGATTGCGATGCGCTGGCGCTGCCCGCCCGAGAACTCGTGCGGGTAGCGGTCGGCCGCGGCGGGATCGAGCCCGACCTCGGCCAGCGCGGTTTCGATCAGCCGCCGGCGTTCGGCGGCACTTGCCGCGAGGCGATGCACCCGCAACCCCTCTTCGACGATCTGCGCCACCGAGAGCCGCGGCGAGAGGCTCGAAAACGGGTCCTGAAAGACGATCTGCATCTCCCGCCGCAGCGGCCGCAGCCGGCGCTCGCGGGCCGCCGCGATGTCACGCCCGACAAAGCGGATTTGCCCTTGTGACGATATCAGACGCAACAGCGCCAATCCCAATGTCGTCTTGCCCGAACCGCTCTCGCCGACGATGCCGAGGGTAGCACCGGCGCGCAACAGCAGCGAGACGCCGTCGACCGCCTTGATATATCCGTGCACCCGGCGCAGCACGCCGCCGCGGATCGGAAACCATACCCGCGCGTCATGCGCCTCGATCAGCACCGGCGCCGCCGGATCAGCCGGGGCAGCGCGGCCTTTGGGGGCTGCGGCAAGCAGGCGTCGGGTGTAGGGGTGGCGCGGGCGGTCGAATACCACCGCCGTCGGGCCGGTCTCGACAATTTCGCCCGATGTCATCACGCAAACCCGCTCGGCCATCCGGCCGACGACCGAGAGGTCGTGCGTGATCAGCAGCAGCGCCATGCCGAGCCGGTCGCGCAGATCGCGTAACAATGCCAGAATATTGGCCTGTATCGTGACGTCGAGTGCGGTCGTCGGCTCGTCGGCGATCAGGATGTCGGGCTCGTTGGCGATCGCCATCGCGATCATGACCCGCTGACGCTGCCCGCCGGAAAGCTGATGCGGATAGGCGCCGAGCCGGCTCTCGGCATCGGGCAACTGCACCATGCGCAGCAATTCGAGCACCCGTTCGCGGGCGGCGCGGATCGACATCCGGCGATGAACACTCAGGATTTCGCCGACCTGCCGCTCGACGGTGTGCAGCGGGTTGAGCGAGGTCATCGGCTCCTGAAACACCATGGCGATACGGTCGCCGCGGACCTGGCGCAGGGTTTCGGGGGCGGCCCCGATCAATTCTTCGCCGCCAAACCGGATGCTGCTGCCGGGCGCGTGGGCGGCGAGCGGGTAGGGGAGCAATTGCAAGATTGACAGCGCGGTGACGCTCTTGCCTGATCCGCTCTCGCCGACCAGTGCCAGGGTCTCGCCGCGGTCGAGCGAAAACGACACTCCTTTGACTGCCGCCACCGGTGCGGCCCCGCCGCGGCCGGCAAAACTTACCGCGAGGTTGCGCACTTCAAGCAGGTGTCCAAAATGCGGCGCTGTCGCCGCCGCGCCCCCGAGAGGCAGCGAGCCAGGGTTGCCGCCGTGAAGGCGAGGGGCCGCCGCGAGCGCGCCTGAGGTAACCGGCGCAGGGGTCCGGCTCTCGCCGCTCACACAACCACCTTGCGCGGATCGAATGCGTCGCGCACCGCCTCGCCGACAAAGATCAGCAGGCTCAGCATCAGGGCCAGCACAAAGAACGAGGTCAGGCCGAGCCACGGCGCCTGCAGATTGGCCTTGCCCTGAGCCAGCAATTCACCGAGCGAGGCCGAACCCGGCGGCAGACCAAAGCCCAGGAAATCGAGCGATGTCAGCGTGGTGATCGAGCCGTTCAGGATGAACGGCAAAAACGTGATCGTCGCCACCGTCGCGTTCGGCAACACATGGCGCACGATGATCGTACGGTCGGGCACGCCCAGAGCGCGTGCCGCCCGGACATAATCGAAATTGCGTGCCCGCAGAAACTCAGCGCGCACCACGTCGACGAGGCCCATCCACGAGAACAGCAGCATCAAACCCAGCAGCCACCAGAAATTGGGCTCGACAAAGCTCGCCATGATGATCAGCAAGTACAGCATCGGCAGACCCGACCAAATCTCCATGAAACGCTGAAAACCGAGATCGATCACACCGCCAAAATAGCCCTGCACCGCACCTGCGGCGACGCCGATCACCGAGGATGCCGCAGTCAGGGTGAGCCCAAACAGCACCGATATCCGAAAGCCGTAGATCAGCCGCGCCAGCACGTCGCGACCCTGGTCGTCGGTGCCGAGCCAGTTGACCGCTGAGGGCGGCGACGGCGCCGGGCTCGGCAGGTTGTAGTTGATCGTGTTGTAGCTGAACGGAATCAGCGGCCAGACCATCCAGCCCTTGGCGTCGATCAGCTTTGCGACTTCCGGGTCGCGATAATCGGCCTCGGTCGGGAAGATCCCGCCAAAAGCCGTCTCGGGATAGTTCTTAACCACCGGGAAATACCAGCCGCCGTCGAAATGGATCACGATCGGCCGGTCGTTGGCGATGAACTCTGCAAACAGTGACACGGTGAACAGGGCGAGAAAGATCCACAACGACCAGAAACCGCGGCGATTGGCGCGAAACGCGTCGAGGCGGCGCCGGGTCAAAGGCGAGATCGGCCGTCCCCAAAAACGATCGCGCCCCCGCCCCGGCGCCTCTATTGTCACGTTATCCATAAGGCAGTTGTCTGGTCATTCCGGGATGCCTCACAGAGGCAGGCCCGGAACCTCTGCACACCAGCTTCAGCCGGTTGGTGGAACCCGCTTCGCGAATTGCCGAGACTCCGTGCTCATCGGGTCCGGACCCGGCCCCTTGTTCGGGCCGGGGGCAGCCTCTGGCGGACCGTCCCAGAATGACGATCTTCGGGCGTCACTATCTACGAGCCCCGCATCCCGGTCGACCCATTCGGGGTTCTGCTCCTCGATCAATCGGATTTTCCAGTCCCCGCCATTTCTTGATCGCCTTCTCGCGGGTAATCGCAGTGGCGGGATCGTCACAAGCCTCAAACCACACCAGCCGATTGACGGCATATTTTGCGGTGAACCCGGGTGTCACCTGCGCCTTATGCTGGTGAACCCGGCGAACGAGATCTTTCGTCACACCTAGATAGAGCGTTCCATGCCTTCGGCTAGCAAGCAGATAAACGTAGTACGGCATGCGAGTATTTCGGGCGCGATATAACCCTTCCCGACAAATGACGATCATTCGGGGCAGCCCGCAAGAGCCTGCCCGTGGCCCGAACAGGGGGCCAAGCCTGGAAGCTATGAACATTGCAGCTGGTCATTGCGGTCAGGGGTGTGAAGTCTACGGTCTAAGTTGGTGTGCATGGGTTCCGGGTTCGCGGCCGCGCCGCGCCCCGGAATGACGATAGAAAGAGAATCGATTCCAACGGTGACTATCTCGGGCCCTTTCACCCCGTTTTGCGGCGCAAGGGCTCGACATTCGATAGTGCGGGTGTACGTTTGCCGCCGCCGAGATGATCCCTGGCGAGGATTTCGGCAATCTGGACCGCGTTAAGCGCGGCACCCTTGCGCAAATTGTCGGCGACCACCCAAAAGCTCAGGCCAAAGGGTACGGTCGGGTCGCGGCGGATGCGGCTGACATAGACCTCGTCTTCGCCCGCCGCCTCCGCCGGGGTCACATAGCCTTCATCGGTGCGGTGATCGACCACGCTCACCCCCGGCGCCCGGCGTAGTGCGGCCCGCGCCATCTCTTCGCTGAGCGGCCGTTCGAACTCGACATTGACCGCCTCGCCATGCCCAATAAACACCGGGATGCGTACGCAGGTGGCGGTGACCGCAATGTCGGGATCGAGGATCTTGCGGGTCTCGACCGCCATCTTCCATTCTTCCTTGGTCGAACCGTCATCCATAAAGATGTCAATATGTGGGATCGCGTTAAACGCGATCTGCTTGGTGAACTGTTCCGGCTTGACCGGGTCGTTGACGTAAATCGCGCGCGTCTGGTTGAAGAGTTCGTCCATTGCCGCGCGCCCGGCGCCCGAGGTCGACTGATAGGTCGCCACCACCACCCGCTTGATGCGCGCCAGATCATGCAACGGCTTCAGCGCCACAACCATCTGGATCGTCGAGCAATTCGGGTTGGCGATGATGTTGCGCTTTTTGTAGTCGGCGATCGCCTGCGGATTGACCTCGGGCACCACCAGCGGGACATCGGGCTCCATGCGCCAGTGCGAGGTGTTGTCGATGACGACTGCACCCGCCTTGGCGGCGCGTGGTGCAAACTCTGCCGACACTTTGGAGCCGGGCGACGACAGCACGATGTCGGTACCGCGAAAGTCAAAGGCGTCGAGACCCTGGGCCTTGAGGATATCGTCCTCGCCGAACGAAACCTCCTTGCCGACCGAGCGCGACGAGGCCAACGCGACGACCTGGTCGGCCGGAAAGTCGCGCTCGGCCAGTGTGGTCAGGATCTCGCGCCCGACATTGCCGGTGGCGCCGACCACCGCTAGTTTGAAGCCCATGCGAACCCCGCAGCCGAAAGGGGTGAGGAATGGCTGCTGACTTACGCTGTGGTCCTCGGCTTTACAAGCACGGGTTTGAGGTCTTGGGCGCGAGAAATGTCAAATGCAGGCATCCGGGCAACCCGGTGTGTCTTGCGCGGCACCGCCAAGCCCGGCTTTCGGGCTCATCAAAGCGGGGTGCCGGACCGTGTCGTCTTAGCGGCCTATCGGATTGGTGTTGCCGGTAAGCGGGGGAAACCGGCGTGGTTTCACGCCGGTCGCAAGTCGTGAACCCGGCGGCAGCCAGCCGAGCGATTACCGGGAGAGGCGGCTGCCGCCCACCGTAGACAGGCTCTAGGCGACGACCTGCCACTCATGGATCAGCTGGCCGGGGGCGACCTCCTCGAAGGTCACCGCGACCGCCGCACCCACCGGCACCTGGTAGGGCGGGGTGCCGGGGAGGTTGGAGTAGAAGTTGACCCGCGGGTCCGCGTCCAAGGTCACCATCGCGAGGTTGTAGGGCTGATCGGGCATGCGCCGGTTGAGGCGGCCATCCTCGATCACGATGTAGGTCGCGATATGGCCGCTGCCGTCGACCTCTTTCCAGGTCAGATTGGCGGCCGAATGACAGAACTGGCAGGCCTGCTGCGGCGGGTATTGCAGCCGGTCGCAGGTGGTGCAGTGCTGCAACACGAGCCGCTTTTGATTGACCGCGTCCCAGAACGGCTGGCTCAACGCGTCGGGGACCGGGATCAGCTTTGGCATCGTTTCCTCACAGCCTGAGTTTCCTCTTCACTGGTTCCCTGCGAAGGCCGGGATCTATCGTGCAAGCATTCGGTCGCTGGCGAAAGGGTTCCTGCCTGCACAGGAGCCTCGCGCAAGCGTGTCACCCTTCCCCGCGCCCGACCCACTGGCCATAGACTGGGTACTGGCAGCAGATGAATTCGAGATAGGCCGGGCGACCCGAATTATTGATTTCGAGCGCCCGCCGCAGCGCCGGGATGATCTCGGCCGGCTCGCTGACCCGCTCGGTGTGGAAGCCGAGGGCGCCGATCACCTTTGACATATCGACCTCGTCGGGCCCCAGCACCCGGTGGGTGAAGGGATCGTGTCCCGCCCCCCAGAAGCCCGGTCCATAGCCAGCAAAGCCGCCATTCGAAATATGCACGACCGTGACCCCGAGTTTTTCGCGCAGCAGCACCTCGAGATTGCCGAGCATATAGCCAAGGCCTGCCTCGCCGGTCACCGCCACCGATGCCCTCTGCGGAAACGCCTTTTTGGCGGCTATGGCAGCAGCCAGGCTGAAGCCAAGGGTCGAGACATTGCCCCAGCCGAGGAAGCCGCGCGGGATCAGCGTGTCAAAGACGGTGCTGAGCTGGTCGCGGGTGTTGCCGCTTTCGTGCGTCACGAACGAATTCTTCAGATCCAGCACCTGCATCAGATCGCCATACACCCGATAAGGGTTGATCGGCGTCTCGCCGGAGTTCATGACCTGGCGGTAGCGGGCGAGTGCCTGGTCGCGCGCCGACTTCACTTCCGCCGCCACATTGCCCGCCGCCCGGCCGGCGCCGCCCGTCGCACCAGACATGCGGTCGGACACTTCCTGGCGCAGCGCCTGCAACGTCAGGCGCGCATCACCGATCACCGCATAGGCCGTCGGATACATCTTGTTGATGTGCAATTCGTCGATGTTGCAGTGGATGATGGTCTTCTTTGCTGCATCCGGAATGCCGTGGCTGAAGCGGCCCGGCGACAGGCTCGAGCCCACGGCCAGGATCACGTCGCTTTGGTTCAGATAGTGCGCCACCTGGTCGCCGCGCACGCCGACAAACAGCGGATGGTCCTCCGGAAACGCCCCCTTGGCCTTGAGGGTCGTGATCACCGGCGCATTCACCAACTCCGCCAGCGCTTTCAGCTCGTCGGAGGCGCCGGCGTAGATGACCCCCTCGCCGGCGTAGATCAGCGGGTTGCGGGCTCCGAGAAGCTGGGTGACAGCGATCTTCACATCCGCCGGATCGGGTGCGGATTTCCAGCCCTTGACTGGATGGTAGGGGTCGGCGGTCTCGTCGTAGGTCGCAGTGGCGTTGGGAATCGCCAGGATCACCGGGCCCGGCCGGCCGCTGCGCAGCATCGTGAAGGCGCGGCGCATCAGTTCGGGTGTGCGCTCGGGCTTGTCGAGATAGCCGAACCATTTCGACACGGTCTTCATCGCCGAGGCGACATCGTACTGGCTGTTGCCCGAGGCGCCGGCCGGCACGCCATCGGTGATGCACAGCACCGGCGAGCCATCCTCAAAGGCCTGCGCCATCCCGGCATAGGCGTATTGCATGCCGGCGGCGTTGACCCCGCCCTGGAAGGTGCAGACCCCGATCCGCGTGCCCGCGTTGATGCGCGAGAACGCGTCGGCGACCGCAACGGCGTAGCGGTCGTCGCGCATCATCAGCATCGGCACTCCTTCGCGGCCGAGCGCGTTGTTGACCCGACAGACCGGGAAGGTCGAAACCCAACCGACACCCTCTTGCTTGAGAATGCGGACAATGCCGGTCGCTACATCGATCGTCATGGATGTGGTCTCCCTTTGCATGGAGCCGAGGTCGTCGCCCTCCGTATCGGCGCACTGAAGCATACAAATGGACAAGCACACAATGATCAGCGGCGCGCCTTGGGCGGCGGCGGATCTTGCAGCGATGCGGCTATCACCGCTATCCCGAAGCGGGAAGCCGGACTCCCGCATGTCCGCGAGTCCTGGCCCAGCAGCCTGTGGAAATCGTGGGGGTGGTGTGGGGATCGGCTGGTCCGGTCTGCGGAAAAAATTCATTTTATTGTGGATCAGGACGGTATAACCCGTTCCAGAGCGCGTTTTGGCTCGAAGAGAGCCGGAGCCGCATGGCCATGCTGTCCGTATCTCAATCACAATGGGTACGGCGTCGATATGAGGCTTGGACCGGAGCAACGAGACGAGAGCGTAAGCCAGCCTGGCGAAAGCCGGCCGACGCGGCGGGCGACCGTGGCCGCGTTGGAGGATCTGCTCTACCGACCGTTATCTGTGCTGGACGAGCACGGCTTTGTCCGGGTGATCGACTATATGGGTGACGATGCGGCGATCGTGCAGGCGGCCCGCGTCTCTTATGGCCATGGCACCAAGCGGGTTAGCGAAGATCAGGCACTGATCAACTATCTTATGCGGCATCGCCATACGTCGCCATTCGAGATGTGCGAGATCAAGCTGCACGTCAAACTGCCGATATTCGTGGCGCGCCAGTGGATCCGGCACCGCACCGCCAACGTCAATGAATATTCAGCGCGCTATTCCATCCTCGACAATGAGTTTTATGTTCCGTCTCCGGAGCATTTGGCAACGCAAGCGACGACCAACCGCCAGGGTCGCGGAGAAGTCCTGGATGCCCGGGAGGCCGACCGGGTTCTCAACGCATTGCGCGCTGAAGCCGGGTTACGCCGCGCGGAGGCCGAGCGCGCTTACCGCGGCTATCTTGGACTGCTGAACGAGGACGCCACCGGGGCGCCGATAGACCCGGCCCGGCCTGGCGTGGCGCGCGAACTCGCCCGGATGAACCTGTCCCTCAATTTTTATACGCAATGGTATTGGAAAACCGATCTGCACAATCTGATGCATTTCCTGTCGCTGCGCGCCGATCCGCACGCGCAACATGAAATCCGCGCCTACGCCGAGGTCATCCTCGGTGTTGTGCAGCGATGGGTGCCGATGACCCATAAAGCCTTCCTCGAATATCGGTTGAATGCCGCCACGATTTCGGCGACCGGTCTGGCGGTGATCCGCCGCCTTCTCGCCGGCGAAACTGTCGCCCAAGATAATAGCGGTCTCCCAACCCGCGAATGGCGCGAGCTGATGGCGCAACTCGGCCGCGGCGTGTGAGGCGCGACGCCGCCCAGGGCTCCCCGGAGCCGATCGGCAATGTCGTACCAATGCGGGCCATGCTGCGCCGTCCGAGCGATCGCTGGCGATCGGCCAGTCTGGCTTTGCCGAGGTGCGCTGGTTCGGCATTCTCGGCGGTGTCATTGCCGGCGCTGCGATTGCTGGGGCAACCGCGCCGGTCCAAGCCGCTCCGCCGAGCGACTATCGCCCGCGGCCGGGGTGCTACCGCAATCCGCCACCGGGTTATTGCTATGCGCCGAATTCCTATTATGGTTCGGCACCGTACGGCTAGCCGGGTTACAGTTACCAATAGTGCCGGCGGCGGCCACAGCCCCGGTCCGGATACGAGCCCGGCTTCCCCGGCTTCTGATGGCGGCCGGGCGCGTTGCCGGCGATGATCGCGCTTGACCGCGATCATCAAATCGCCGATGTGCGCGGCTGCTTTTCAGGCTTTGGGAGATGCCGGTGGAGGCAAGCGAGATCGCCGAGAAGATACGCGGCGAGGAGGAGCAGCGCGTCGAGGCGGATGCTGAATTCCGCAAGCTCACCGGCATCTATCTCGGCTTTGTCGCGATGCTGTTGGCGATCACCACGCTCGGCGGCGCGAATGCGACCAAGGTGATGACAAATTCCAACATCCAGGCCTCCGACACTTACGGATTTTATCAGGCGAAATACGCTCGTCAGACCTCATACCGGCTCGCGGCGGACATTCTCGCGGCTCAGCTCGTCGCCAATCCCTCGATGCCGGATGCAGCAAAAACCGAGATCGAAAACAATATCAGTCGCTGGCGCTCGACGGCCGACCATTACGAGAGCGATCCTGCCAACAGCAACGGCAAACAGGAATTGCTCGCCAAAGCAAAAGCTCTGGCAGCAGAGCGCGATCGCGCCGCCGAACGCGACCCCAATTTCGATTATGCCGAGGCGCTGTTCCAGATCGCCATCGTGCTGGGTTCGGTCAGCATCGTTGCGGTTTCGCGCCCGCTCCTCCGGCTGAGCGGGGTCCTCGCTGTTGCCGCGATGCTGCTGATGGTCAATGGTTATTTGCTGCTGGTCCACCTGCCGTTGGAATGAGCGGCGGGGTCGCCGCAGCCGGCAACAGGCGGGCGAGGCCAAGGAATTTTTCCGGATCCTGCGGCTGACCGTCGACCCTGACCTCGTAATGGACATGCGGACCGGTAGTGCGGCCGGTCGTCCCGACGAGGCCGATTTCGGCTTGCGCCGGCACCGCCTCGCCGACCGCGACGAGGCAGCGCCGCAGATGGGCATAAAGGGTGACGATGCCAAAGCCGTGGTCGATCTCGACCACTTTGCCGTAATCGCCGAGCCATCCGGCGTAGATGACGGTGCCGGGTGCCGTGGCGTGAACCGGCGAGGAATAGGGCGCGTCCATATCGATGCCGGTGTGAAAGCCGAGCCGATGGTTGAACGGGTCGATCCGCGGACCAAAAGGGCTGCCGATTTTATAATCGGTTAGGGGCGCGGCGATCGGCAGGGTTCGCGCCAAGGCCTCCAAGGCTGCGAGCTTTTCCGGGCTCATTCCGCTCGCTGCGGCGCCGCCGGCTTTTGGTGGTGGGATAAAAGGTCCGCCCTCGGCATCGCCCCCGCCTAGTTGCGGCAGGATCCGAGCGACGTCGACCCCGGCCGAGCGCAGCCTTTGTTCGATTGCCGCAGCCGCCTCGGGGCCGAGATTGCCGGTACCGGATTTCGCGCCAACGGACGGCTGCTGCGCAGCGGCGGCAGTTGGCGCCGGCGCGGCTGGCGAGGCCGTCGCACCCGCCGGCAAAGCCAGCCGGATTTGCGACAGCCTTTGCGAGATCTCATCGAGTTGCAGGCGGACCCGGCCGCGCCGTATTGTGACCTTGCCGCGCAATGCGCCCAATTGTGCGAGGTCCCTGGCCGACTGTTCAAGGCTCGCCCTGTCCTGCGCGAGCTGCGCGTCCTCGGCGGCGCGATGGCTTTTGAGCTGGCCGAGCTGCGCGGTCAAAGCGGCGTTTTGCGCCTCTTGCTGGGCCAATGCCTGCTGCACTTGCGCCAGAGATTGCAGCTTTGTCTCGGTCGAGCCGAGTTCGCTGCGCAAATTGCCGGCTTCGCCGGAGAGCGTCGCCGCCTCGCGCCGGGCCTTGTCTCGCTCCAGGATCAGCGTCGCCAGATGCTGCTGCAGCCCGCCCATGTGCCTTTCGAGGGCGCGCTTTGCGGTTTCGGCGCCCGCGGCGGCAATCTGCCTTTTGGCAGCGAGGTGTGCATAATCGAGCCGGGTCACTCCGAGATAGGCAAAAGCAGCGGCGCCGGCGAGCGCTGTCGAAAGCAATGCCGCCTGCCAGCGCGGCGCCAGAATGACCGGGCCCGATGATCGAAAACAGATCTGGATTTCGGGGAAGAACCTGCCTCCCCGCGCGGAACTTTCGGCGACCATTTCTCCCCCACCGAGGGCCGAACCGTGGGTGTCCGATATGCGGATCGGACCAGGTTGCGGCGTGCGTTGAAGCGACGGGTGCCGATGATCATCCGGTGCGGATGGCTGCCCCCCCTGGGCCAGCCGCGGCGTCCCACCTCGCGGTCCGGAAAAAGTTCGCCGGCCGCGCGCTTCGCAGCCAGAAAGCTAGCCGTTCAGCCAGAAGATGACAACATCAAATCGTAAATTTCGCCGCGACTGCCAGTCTTCACACGCGATCTGGCGCAACAGGCCGCTTAAGCTGCAAATGACGTCAGGCACCCAGGGGTCCTGAATGACGGCGATATCTCGCCATTTCACGGGTAAATCGGCGCAGTGAACCCAAAATGCGGCACATTCCTCGGCGCTGACGGATGAACCGATGCGTTAAGAAAGGAATTACTCAAAATCAACTGGCAATTGCGGCCTGCTCGTGTGATGGATGTTGTTGCGCGAATTGGCTTCGGTAATAACCGGCAAAGGCACCATCCTGCCGCAACAGTTCCGCCGGGCTGCCGCGTTCGACAATGGCGCCGCCTTGCAGCACGATGATCTGGTCGCAGCGCCGCACGGTCGACAGCCGGTGAGCGATGATAAAGGTCGTGCGCCCCTCCATCAGCCGCTCGATCCCGGCCATGACCAAGCCCTCGGTGGTGACATCCAACGCCGAGGTGGGTTCATCGAGGATCAGGATCGGCGCATCGCGCAACAGGGCACGGGCGATCGTGATCCGTTGTTTTTCGCCCTCCGACAAGGCAACGCCGGATTCGCCGATGATCGTGTCATAGCGGTCGGGCAGTAGCGCGATCCGTTCGTCGATATGCGCGAGCCGCGCCGCGCGCTCGATCGCCGCGTCGTCCGCCCCCGGCCGGCCATAGGCGATATTGTCGCGCACCGAAAGCGGAAAGATCAGCGGCGGCTGCAGCACCAGCGCGATCTGACGGCGCAGCGATTTGAGCGAATATTCGCGAATGTCGACGCCGTCCACTTCGATCCGGCCCTGGCTCGGGTCATAAAACCGCGGCAACAGGCTCGCCAGGGTCGATTTACCGGCACCGGTCGGACCGACAATGGCGATCCTGGCGCCGGCCGGCACGGTCAGATCAATGCTGCGCAGCACCGGCGTGTCGGGCCGATAGCAAAAACCGACACCGCTCATTCGGACTTCGCCGCGCGCGCCTTGAGCCGGAAAGCTGCGTGTCCCGTCGACCAGATCGGGCTCGGCATCGAGCACCTCGAACACGCGCCGGGCGCCGACCCGGGCGCCGGCGATCTGTCCCCAGCTCTGGGTGATCTGATTGATCGGCGCATAGAGCTGGGCGAGATAGGAAATGAAGACGATCAGCTGGCCGACCGTCAGCGCGCCCGCCATCACCGCCCGCGCGCCGGCGTAAACCACGAGTGCGGTGCCGCCGGCGATCACGCCATTGACCGCACCCGAATAAAGCGTCTGCCAGCTGTAAAGCCGCAAGGTGGCGCCCAGACTCGCACGGCTGGCACCCATAAACCGGCGATGTTCGTCGTCTTCGCGGGCGAAAGCCTGGACCACCTTGATCGACGACATCGTCCATTGCACCAGCGAATAGACCCGGCTCTCGCTGGTTCGGACCTCGGTCGCGATATCGATGATCTTGCG
>DATJLK010000138.1:0-17222 GCA_035509615.1 Allostellaceae bacterium
TCCTTGGTGGTCTGTTGCGTTGCTGGCATTGCGCCTTCCTCCTGATCTCTGATGTGCTCGCACGATTAGCCGAATTGATACTCTCTGGTTGCGGCGATCAGCTGCAGCATTTCTGCCGCACGTTGATCGGCTACTTTCGCATTGTCGTCGCTGTCCCAGGTAACCTGACCCCATTCTTGCGCCTGGGAGAGCAACTCCTGCTTGGTGTCATTGCCGACGACGACCGGACCGATCAGGTCGAGGCAACCATCGACGAGCTGCTCGGGATTCAGCGACCCGCGTTCCTTCAGCCGGTTGATGATGGCGCGCACGCCTGGCAGCGAAGTGTCGCCGACCTTTCCCGCGACAAAGTTGACGCGCGCCATCAACGAGCCGCTGTTGATCCATTCCTTGCCGGTGTGCCAGCCTTCGACCGAGGGCGGGTTGAGCAGGTCCTGACCCATATAGGTCGGCTGCATCGACAGGTTTCCAATCCCCGGCGCCGGCAGTTCGTGACCGCCAACCAGCCGCAACGTGCTGACCACGACTTCGGCCGGCGACTTCATGTGTTGGAAGCGCGCTTCCTTGAAGAAGTCCGAATTGAACAGCACGCGCAATACCGAGCGCATGTCGAACTTCGAATCGCGGAATGCGCCGACAAGCGTGTCGATCGCCTTCTGGTCGCGCGGCGGCTCGATCGGCCAAGCTGGCACCTGCGGCTCGTCGGCGACAAAGAAGTTGTACAAGTGCCGGCAGATGAACTTACCGCAGGCCGGTTGCTGCACGATGATGTCGATGATGTCTTCGCCGTTAAACCGCCCCTTGTGGCCGAGGAATTCCTTTTCGCCGTCGTCATGGTCGGCGGCGCGGTATTCAAACTTCCAGGGGAACCGGCCGTAGGGCGCGCGCGGGATCTTGGTCTCAAAGGTCCAGCCGGTAAACGCCCGCGAGCATTCGCGCACATCGGTTTCGGTGTAGTTGCCGGCGCCGAGGCTGAACAGTTCGAGCAGTTCGCGGCCCCAGTTTTCGTTGACCGCGGTGCCGTGGTTCTGCTGGTTGTCCAACCAGAAGATCATGGTCGGGTTTTTGGCGACCTTGAGCAGCAGCTCATGGTAACTACCCAAGCCGTTCTCCCGGAACAGCTGGATCTGCTCCAGCAACTGGTCATAGTTGTCGACCTTGGAGTTCCCGGTCGCGAAAACGTGGTGCCAGAACAGCGCCATTTTTTCTTCGAGCGGCCGCTGGGTGTTGACCAGATAATACATCCAGTTGACATTGCCCATCGGCGGCTGACCGCCGGGCAGCAGCGATGCCGGCTGATAGCGCAGCAGCGTGTAGCCGTCGACTGGCGGCTGGTTCTCCGGGTGCAGCAGTTCTTCGACTGTTGCTTCGTATCCCTTGGCCACCCGCGCTTCGAGTTCGTCGCGCCCGGCGCCAAAACCGGCTCGCCGCATCAGATGAGCCATTAATGCGATGTCGTCCTGATAAGCCATCTTGCGCCCTCCTCATTGTGGTGTTGGTAGTGCGTGGCGGCATTAGTCCTGGCTAACCGCCGCATGCAGGTACTGCGCCGCCGCAGCAACGGTCGCGGCGGATGCGGCTACGCAACTCGGTCGCATGCTATTGGTGAGGGGCGTTCGCACCCTCGCGTCCGCTGTCCCCAGAAATTGCACGTGTTCGACACCAAAGCCCGTCTAACCGACCCGGTGCAACTGTCGCCCGCCTTGTCGAAACGACTTTCGATGTCGAAACGACTTTCGATGCTGGCGACAGCGACACCTTGGAATGATTTTATCCTACGACCGGAAGCTGTCAAGCGGTGTACGCGTCGGAGGTTCAAGCTTGTGCCGGGTCGCGATCCTGGCTCGGGCCGGCTGTGCTCGCCGCACCTCGCACGCTCGGAAGAGCGTCTGCCGGAAACGGCACCGTCCCGGCTCGCGATCGCGGCAAGGATACGGCGCGGCAAGGATACGGCAATGACGACTGCCGGCCGACCCCGCCGATCAGTCGCCGGTTTGCAGACGCTCCACCAACTCGCGCACTGTCGGGACATATCCGTTGGCGTAAAACGGATCCGAGGCAAAGCGGTAGGCATAGTGGCCGGAAAACATCAATTGCTGCTCGACATCCTCCGAGTGACGGATCGCCTGCAACGTCTTTTGAATGCAGAAGCTGCGCGGGTCCGCCTTTTTACCGGTCGAGCCGGTCTCGCTCTGCGCCCAGTTTGAGAACTGACAGGCGCTGAGACAGCCCATGCAGTTGATCTGGTCGGTGCGGATCTCCAGCGCCTTTTGCGGCGTCACAAAGATCAGGGTCGAGTCCGGGGTCCGCAGAGCTTCCAGATAACCGGCGTCAACCCATTTTTCCGCCGATTCTCGATCGTGCGGCGTCAGAAAGACGATGCGGTTGCGGGCCCCGACGCGAAACGGGGCAACGTGCTCGCCGACCGGCTCTACCGAGTAGGCGACCTGGCGCGCCGAGCGCTCCTGCAACTCGTTGAGGAACTCGTTGCGCACCGCCGACGAATAAAAACCGGTCGGGCTAAACCGGTTGAGATAGATGTCACCCTCGGCCAAGGTCAGGAGCTTGCGTTTCCATACCTCGGAAATCGGGCTTTCCTGGGTGACCAGTGGTCTGGTGCCGAATTGAAACGCAATCGGACCAAGCTCGGGGTTTTCGATCCATTCGGTCCACTCGCGCAAATACCATAGCCCTCCGGCCATAAAGATCGGCGTCGCGGACAGGCCGAAATCGGTCATCATCGTCCGCAGTTCGCGCACTCGCGGGTAGGGCTGCTCGGGATGGAGCGGATCCTCGCTGTTCGAGAGCCCGTTATGGCCGCCGGCAAGCCACGGGTCTTCGTAGACCACGCCGCCGAGCCAGTCGCGAAACTTGTGATAGGCGCGCTTCCACAATGCCCGAAACGCGCGCCCCGAGGAGACGATCGGGTAATAATACACGCCATAGCGGGCGCATATCTCAGCGATCTTGTACGGCATTCCGGCGCCGCAGGTGACGCCGTGGATCAAGCCTTTGGCGCCTTCGAGCACGCCATGCAGCACCCGTTCGGCGGCCGCCATCTCCCACAACACGTTCATGTGGATGCGGCCTTGGCCGTTGCCGCGTTCATGCGCCACGCGCGCCTGCTGAATACCGCCGGCAATGGCGTAAGCGACAAGTTCTTCGTGACGCTCGCGGCGAGTGCGCCCGCGATATAGCTGCGGGATCAGTCTGCCGTCCTGGCCATAGCTGTCGGCATTAACCCCGGAGAATGTCCCGACACCGCCGGTCGCCGCCCACGCGCCGGAACTTTCTCCATTCGACACCGATATCCCCTTACCGCCTTCAACCAGCGGCAACACCTCCCGACCCGATATCAACAGCGGGTTCAGGTTTCTCACAACAGAACTTCCCGTTGCAGCGATCGCGGCAAGCGCTGGAGCGCCGTGTCAACCGGCGACGGACCCGCCGCAAGCGCGGCAAGTATCAGGTGAGGAACATCCGAAAAGACCGAGGCGACCCCCCATTCGAACAATTCTCGGGCGCGCGCCGCGTCATTCACAGTATAGGCTAGTACGGCGTACCCCGCCTCGCGGATTTCGGCGACGATGGCCGGCCTCAGCCGGCGATAGTCGGCGTTCACCGTCGTGCAACCCAGCGCTTCGGCACGGCGCCAGCGGTTTCGGGCGGCCGTCTTTAACAGCAGACCGCGGGCAATTGTCGGCGCCCGGTCGCGCGCGGCCGCGACCGCGTCGGCGACAAAGCTCGAAATCAGCGGCGCCGGCAGATGCGGCGGCCATATCCGGGCAATGAGGTCGGCCGCGGCCAACCCGGTTGCGATCGCGTTGCCGCGCTCCGCCTTCAGTTCGATATTGGCGCCGAGCCCCAATTCCGATATCAGCGCAATCGCCTCCGCCAGCGTCGGCACCGGTTCTCCGGCAAACGACGCGTCGAAGGAGATGCCGGCATCGCAGCGGCGAATCGCCGACAATCGCAGCGACCCGGCCCTGCCGCGGCCATTCGTCGTCCGTTCGAGCCGCTCGTCATGGAGCAGAACGAGTTCGCCATCGGCGGTCAGACGGACGTCGAACTCGACCCATCGACAGCCAAGCCCGTGCGCCCGCCGCAATCCGGCCAAGGTGTTTTCCGGCGCGACAGCCGCGGCACCGCGATGGCCGATCACCGGCGGCAGATCAAGTCCGGTCGGACCCGGCGCGATATTGTCGCAACGATGCGTCACGAGGCTGCCGCCCTTCGAGGTGCGCCAGGGCCGTTTCCGATGCGGCCGGATCAGGATCGATCCGTCAGGTCGCCACCTTGACCGGTTCCGGGCTCCGGACCGGGTCGGTGCGTTTGTTGCCAAGATCCTCGCCCGTTTCCTGATCGACCTGCCGCATGCTGAGCTTGACCTTGCCGCGATCGTCAAAGCCCAGAACCTTGACCTTGACGCTGTCACCAAGCTTGACGACATCGCCGACCTTGCCGACGCGATGCGGCGCCAATTCGCTGATATGGACGAGCCCGTCACGCGACCCGAGAAAATTGACAAAAGCGCCAAAATCGACGGTCTTGACCACCTTGCCGTTATAGATTGCGCCGAGTTCGGGCTCGGCCACGATACCGCGGATCCAATCGATCGCCGCCTGCGCGGCGTTGCCATCGGCCGCCGCAACCTTGACCGTGCCGTCATCATCGATGTCGACCTTGGCGCCGGTGGTTTCGGTTATCTCGCGGATGACCTTGCCGCCCGACCCGATAACTTCGCGGATCTTGTCCTTGGGAATGCTCAGGGTGGTGATGCGCGGCGCGTTATCGCTGACGGCATCGCGGGCGCCAGTAAGCGCCTTTGCCATCTCGGCCAAGATGTGGATGCGGCCATCTCGCGCCTGGTTCAACGCGATGCGCATGATCTCCTCGGTGATCGAGGTGATTTTAATGTCCATCTGCAGCGCGGTGACCCCCTTTGCGGTGCCGGCCACCTTGAAGTCCATGTCGCCGAGATGATCCTCGTCACCCAGAATGTCCGACAGGACTACAAATCCTTCGGCTTCCTTGATCAATCCCATCGCGATCCCGGCCACCGGACGGGGCAGCGGCACGCCTGCATCCATCAATGCGAGAGAGGCGCCGCACACCGAGGCCATCGAAGAGGAGCCATTCGACTCGGTAATCTCGGAAACGACGCGAATCGTGTAGGGAAAACTGTCCTTCGACGGCAGCAGCGGATGGATGGCGCGCCAGGCCAGCTTGCCGTGGCCGATCTCGCGCCGACCGGGAGACCCAATTCTTCCGGCCTCGCCGGTCGAATAGGGCGGGAAGTTGTAGTGCAGCATGAAATTTTCCCGGTATTCACCTTCCAACGCATCGATCACCTGCTCGTCCTGGCCGGTCCCCAGGGTCGCAACCGCCAAGGATTGCGTTTCGCCGCGGGTGAACAATGCAGAACCGTGCGCGCGCGGCAGCGTGCCGACCTCGGCCGAGATCGGCCGGATCGACTGCGGGTCGCGGCCATCAATGCGATCGCCGCCGCGTAGAATGGCGCCGCGCACAATCTCCCGTTCGAGATCCTTGAAGACCTTGAGTGCCTCTGCGCGCTGTTCTTCGTCATCGAACAACCCGCTCACCCGCAATTTTGCCGCGTCGAGCAGATTGCTGCGGTCCTGCTTGCCGTGCTCGCGATAGGCGGCCTCGACCAGTGGGCCGACCGCGTCGCGCAACCGGGATTCGATCGCATCGTGCTCGGTGACGGATGGCGGCAGATCCCAAGGCTCGCGCGCACAGGTTTCGGCGAGTTCGATGATCGCCTGAATGACCGGCTGAAACTGGCGATGCCCAAAGGTGACCGCGCCCAGCATCACATCTTCAGCAAGCTCGCGCGCTTCCGACTCGACCATCAGCACGCCTTCGGCGGTGCCGGCGACGACAAGGTCGAGATGCGACAGCGGAATTTGCCCGAGGGTCGGGTTCAAGACGTAATTTCCGTCAATATACGCAACCCGCGCACCGCCGATCGGACCGAGAAACGGGATACCCGAGAGCGTCAGCGCCGCCGAAGCGCCGATCATCGACACGATGTCGGGGTCATTTTCGAGATCGTGGCTCAGTACGGTGCAGATGATTTGGGTCTCGTTGCGGAATCCTGGCGCGAAAAGCGGCCGCAACGGCCGGTCGATCAGCCGGGAGACCAAGGTTTCTTTTTCCGACGGCCGGCCTTCGCGTTTGAAAAATCCGCCGGGAATCTTGCCGGCGGCAAAGGTCTTTTCCTGATAATTGACGGTCAGCGGAAAGAAATCCTGGCCGGGTTTGACATTTTTCATCGCCACCGCGGTGCACAGCACCGTCGTCTCGCCATAGGTGGCGACGACCGCTCCATCGGCCTGGCGGGCAATCTTTCCGGTTTCGAGGGTTAGGCGGCGCCCACCCCATATCAGTTCCTTGCGATAAACCTGGAACATTCTTGAGCATCCTTGTGAAGAGCTGCGGGAGACCAAGACCAGGCCGCCGCCGGACCCAGAGCAAGTCCGGCCGCCATCATCTCAGCCATTGCCGACTGCTCTGCTTTGGCTAATCCGAAGAAAGGCAAAAAACCTGGTTCCCGCCTAAGACGAGTGCAGACCGTCAACGCCGCAATCCAAGCCGCCCGATCAGCGTCTCATAGCGGCTCTGATTCGACCGTTTGAGATAGTCGAGCAGTCGGCGGCGCTGGCCGACCATGACGAGCAGGCCGCGTCGCGAATGGAAATCCTTTTTGTGGGTTCCCAGGTGATCGGTCAGGTTGCGAATGCGTTCGCTCAAGATCGCGACCTGCACTTCGGGCGAGCCGGTATCGCTCGGCGTTGTCGCGTATTCGGAAATGAGTACCTGCTTGCGCTCGGCAGTGATCGACATCGATCGAGCCCCTCTAGGAATTGATGACACGGACAGGTCGAAGACTATCCCCCTCGACCATCGCCAACGCGACCAGAGCGTGGTCATGCCATGCGCTGACAACTACACCCGCATCGAGCCGTTCGAATGGGACCGATCGCCGCAAATCGCCGAGTGCTATACGCTGCCCATAGCGCAATCGTTCAGCCTCACCGCCTGCCAGACTGACTGCCGGGACGCCGGCCAGCGCGGTTCCGATCGGCAGCAACTTCCCGCAATCGCCGGCAGTATGTTGCGCGTTACTCAGCGATTCCAGCGGAATTGCATCCGCCTCCGCGAATGGTCCGACCGAAAGGCGCCGCAGGGCTGCGATATGTCCCAGAGTGCCAAGACGTTCGGCGAGATCGCGAGCAAGAGCGCGGATATAGGTGCCCTTGCCCACAATCGCCTCGAAATCAGCGAACTCAGGCGCGGGAATAGCGGCCAACTCCAAGCTGAAGATCGCCACCGGCCGCGCGGCCAGAATTGGCGCATGCCCGGCGCGGGCGAGCGCATGCGATCGACGGCCGGCAATCTTGAGAGCAGAATAAGCCGGCGGGATCTGCATGATGTCACCGGTAAAGCACGGCAAGATCGCCTCGATGGCCGCCTGTTGCGGGATCAGCCCGCTTTCGCCGACGATTTCGCCTTCGCAGTCATCGGTGGCGCGGGCGATCCCCCAACGAACACGAAATCGGTAGCGCTTTCGACCGGTCATCGCATAGGCGATGGTCTTGGTCGCTTCGCCTAGCGCGATCGGCAGTACACCGGTCGCAAGCGGATCGAGCGTGCCGGCATGACCGGCCCTCGCGCCGAACAGTCGGCGGATTTGCTGGACCACCTGGCTCGAGGTAGGCCCCTGCGGTTTGTCGACGACGAGCCAGCCATTCGGGCGGCGATCACCCGTCATCGTCGCCGGCCTCGGCTTCGTCTGATCGGGCTCGCCGGTCGCGCTCGATTTCGGGTCGCGCCAACAGGGCGGCGATCCGGTCGGCTTGATCAAAAGTCTCGTCGAGCGCGAAGGTCAGCTTTGGAGCATGGCGCAGCGTCAATGCACGGGTCGTAAGACCGCGCAGAAACCCGGCGCTGCGGGTCAACGCGGCCATGATCTCTGCGGCATTGGCGCCGCCCAGCGGCATCACATAGGCGGTGGCGTTGCGCAAATCCGGACTGATGCGGACTTCGCTCACGGTAATATCGGCATCGCGCAGCACCGGGTCGCGGCATTCGCCTTTCTGCAAGATCTCCGCCAGGACATGGCGCAATTCTTCGGCGACGCGGCGCTGGCGCTGGCGGCCATCGCCCGCAGTGCGGTCCGCACCACGGCCACGAGCGTGCCGGCCAGCATCGGCCGCGGAATATGGCGCCTTGGCGCTCATCGCGGAGGGTGCGCCTACAACGTCCGGGCGACTTCTTCGATCTCGAAGCATTCGATCACGTCGCCGCTCTGGATGTCCTGATAGCTCTCAAAAGCCATGCCGCATTCGTAACCCTCGCGGACCTCGCGGACCTCGTCCTTGAACCGCTTCAATGTTTTGAGCGCCCCCTCGTGAATCACGACATTGTCACGCAGCAACCGGACCTTGGCGCCGCGGCGTACGGTCCCCTCGGTGACCATGCAACCCGCGACTTTCCCGACGCGCGTGATGTTGAAGACCTCGCGGATCGAGGCGTTGCCCAAAAGCCGTTCGCGCAGGGTTGGCGCCAGCAATCCTGACAGCGCCGCCCGCATGTCGTCGATCAGATTGTAGATGATCGAATAATAGCGGATCTCGACGCCATCGCGACGCGCCAGGTCGCGCGCCTGCGGGTTGGCGCGAACATTGAAACCGATGATCACGGCTTCCGAAGCTTTTGCCAGGATCACGTCGCTTTCGGTGATCCCGCCGACAGCCGAATGCAGCACCCGGAGCGACACTTCGTTTGTCGAAATCTTTTCGAGCGAGCCGATGATTGCTTCGAGCGACCCCTGCACATCGGATTTGACGACGATCGGGAGTTCCTTGGCCGTACCGGCGGCAATCTGCGAGAACATTTGCTCGAGCGTGCCGCGCCCGCCAATCGCCGCCGCCGCATCGCGCCGCCGCCGCTGGCGAAAATCGGCAATATCACGCGCGCGGCTTTCGCTTTCGGCGACGACAAAATCGTCGCCGGCAAGCGGGATCCCGTTCAACCCCAAAACCTCGATCGGCGTTGATGGTCCGGCTTCGATCTGGTTCTGCCCGCGGTCATCGACCAGCGCGCGCACGCGACCCCACTCGCTGCCCGCGACAAAGATGTCGCCGACGCTCAACGTCCCGCGCTGGATCAGCACGGTGGCAACTGGACCGCGGCCGCGCTCGAGCTTTGCTTCGAGCACCACGCCTTCCGCCGGCCGTTTCGGATTGGCTTTGAGGTCAAGCAGTTCCGCCTGCAGCAGAATCGCTTCTTCGAGGCGGTCGAGGTTGGTTTTCTTGAGCGCGGACACTTCGACATCAAGGATCTCGCCGCCCATTTGCTCGACCACCACATCATGCTGCAACAATTCTTGCCGCACGCGATCAGGCCGCGCCTCGGGCTTGTCGATTTTGTTGATCGCGACAATCATCGGCGCCCCGGCCGCCTTGGCGTGGCGGATCGCCTCGACCGTCTGCTCCATGATGCCGTCATCCGCCGCGACCACCAGGACCACGATGTCGGTGATGTTGGCGCCGCGCGCCCGCATCGCGGTGAAGGCCTGGTGACCCGGGGTGTCGATAAAGGTGATCTGCCGCCCGCTTTTCAGATTCACCTGATAGGCGCCGATGTGCTGGGTGATGCCACCAGCTTCTCCGGCCGCGACATCGGTCTCGCGCAGAGCGTCGAGCAGCGAGGTCTTGCCGTGGTCGACATGCCCCATGACCGTGACGACCGGAGCGCGCGGTCCCAGCGCCTCCTCGGTGTCGTCTTCGCCGCGCAGGCCAACTTCGACATCCGCCTCCGACAC
This sequence comes from Allostellaceae bacterium, assembly GCA_035509615.1. Classification (GTDB taxonomy): domain Bacteria; phylum Pseudomonadota; class Alphaproteobacteria; order ATCC43930; family CGMCC-115725; genus AP-15. The sequence continues at coordinate 9,851 of DATJLK010000138.1, forward strand.
CCGGCGCAGCCGGTGGCCGAATTCGCTGACGACGAGTTCCGCGGTGTCGGCATCGATGACCTGGTTGATCGTCGCCATGACACCCATGCGCATCAGCGCCTTGATGACATCGGCGCCGCGCTCGGCCATGCGGTTTGACAGCTCCTGCACGGTGATCGTTTCGGGCACGATCACATCGCGCAGCACCTTGGTCGATTCCTGCTCGCGCTGGTGCAGCCGCAGCCGCTCGCGCTCCCGCGCCCGGCGCACCGAGGCCAGGCTGCGCATCCGTTCTCCCTCGTCACCCGAAAGTGCGCGGGTAACGGTGATCTTGCCGCCGCGCCGGCGCGTCTCCTCGCGGCGAACCGGCGCCACCGGCTTTTTCGCCTCGGGCCGCACACCGCGTCGTGGTACCCCCGGTGCCACTTCTTCCTCTTCCTCCGCCTCGGCCGGCGCCGCGACCTTGCCAGCTGCCGCAAGTGCCGCAACCTTTGCCGCGGCCGCCTTGCCGGCGCGCTCGGCAACCTCGCGTCGGGATTCTTCCTCTTTGCGCCGCAACGCCTCCTCTTCCGAGCGTTTGCGCGCCTCTTCGGTGGCGAGGCGGCGCGCCTCTTCCTCTTCGGCCTTGAGACGCGCTTCTTCCTCGGCGCGGCGACGGGCCTCTTCGGCGGCGCGCTCCTCTTCCTGGCGGCGCCGGTCGGCTTCGGCGAGCGCCGCGCGGCGGCGCGCTTCCTCATCCGCCTTTTGCGCATCCTGCAACGCACGCACCCGACCGGCCCGTTCTTCGGCGGTCAAGGTCCGCGGGATGACGACCGGGCGGCGGGTCGGCTCCGCCGGTTGCGAGCGTGCCGCAGGCGCCGCTTCGCGCGCCGCCGGTGGTGCTGCTTCGGCCTTTCCGGGCTCTGCCGAGCCGGGTCCGATCATCCGCTTTTTGCGGACCTCCACGGTCACCGTCTTGGAGCGGCCGTGCGAAAAGCTCTGGCGCACCTGTCCGGTCTCGACACCCTTGCGCAGCTCCAGTCGCCCGCCGGGACGTGCCAAGGTCAGAGGCCGTTTCTGCTCTTGCTCAGTTGCGTCGGTCATCGTGCTCCAATACCGTCATTCTGCCGCTCCGGTCGTAACCGGATCGGATTTGTTGCTGGCTCGACCATCGCGTCGGCGCGAAAGCCGGCTAGTTTCCGGGCATCTGCCTCAAGCCGGCGAGCCAGCGGGCCCGCCCCGAGCGATGCGTTTACCACGTGCTCGCGGCTGAACGCCGCGCCAATTTCCGCTGCGGTCAGCACGCATACCAGCGGCAGGCCGTGACCCAGCCCGGCAAGCTTGCGGCGTCCGCCTTCGGCGCCGTCGAGCGCCGCCAGCAACACCCCGGCCTTGCCGTGGCGAATTGCCTCGCAAACCCGCTCAAACCCGGCAACCGCCAAGCCCGCCCGCCGCGCCAACCCGATCTCATCACCGCAGCGCTGCGCCAGCAAAGCTTCGATTTGATCGGCAAGTCCGTCCGCCACCGCCACCGGCCGACGGGCGGCGCGCGCAAACAGCCGTTTTGCGACGGCTCGCTCGACTATATCCCGGCGTGGCGACAACCACCAACCCCGTCCGGGCAATCGTGCCGCAATATCCGGCACCAGTTCGCCACCAGGCCCGATGACAAAGCGCAACATCGAGAAGCGGTCGCCAATCTCGCCGGTGACCAGACAGCGGCGGGGCACCACGGCGTTGCCGGGTTTGCCCGATGGCCCAGCAATGATGCCGATTTGGTTGACGCTCGTTGCGCCTACTCCCGACCGCGGGTTGCCGGCGACGCGCCTTCCTCATCCACGAACCAATGGGCGCGCGCCTGCATAATCAACGCGTTGGCAGTCTCGGGGTCAAGCGCCGTGGCGGTGCCAAGCAGCTCGACCAGTTCGTCGCCCGCGAGATCGGCAAGATCATCGAGTGTTTTGATGCCCTTTTCGCCGAGCACGACGAGCATGCCGGGGGTCAGCCCGTCGAGCGCCGCGAGGTCGTCGGCGACGCCGAGCTGCAGCCGCCGCTCTTCATATTCACGATCGCGGCGCTCGAGCGCGGTGCGTGCCCGCGCCTGCAGTTCTTCGGCAATGTCAATGTCGAAGCCTTCGATTTCGGCGAGATCCTCGGTCGCTACAAAGGCGACTTCTTCGAGTGAGGCGAACCCTTCGGTTACCAGCAGATGGGCGATGACCTCATCGATATCGAGCGAGTCGATGAACATCTTGCTGCGACTGCGGAACTCCTCGGTTCGGCGCTCCGATTCCTCGGCCTCGGTCAGGATGTCGATATCCCAACCGGTCAGCTGCGAGCCGAGCCGCACATTCTGGCCGCGGCGCCCGATCGCCAGGCTCAGCTGATCGTCGGGCACGACAACCTCGACCCGGCGCTGCTCCTCGTCCATGACGACCTTGGTGACCTCGGCCGGGGCGAGCGCGTTGACAACAAATGTCGCCGGATCCGACGCCCACGGCACGATGTCGATCTTTTCGCCTTGCAACTCGCCGACGACGGCTTGGACGCGGCTGCCGCGCATGCCGACGCAGGCGCCGACCGGGTCGATGCCGCTGTCGCGCGACACCACCGCGATCTTGGCGCGGCTGCCGGGATCGCGGGCCACCGCCTTGATTTCGATGATGCCGTCATAAATTTCCGGCACCTCCTGCGCGAACAGCTTGGCCATGAACTGCGGATGGGTGCGCGACAGAAAGATCTGCGGCCCGCGCGGCTCCTGGCGCACGTCGTAGATATACGCACGCACCCGCTCGCCCTGGCGGAAACTCTCGCGCGGCAACAATTCGTCGCGGCGCGCCATCGCTTCGGCGCGGCCCAGATCGACCACGACATTGCCAAACTCCACCCGTTTGACGAGGCCGTTGACGATCTCCCCGACGCGGTCCTTGTATTCGAGGAACTGGCGCTGGCGCTCGGCGTCCCGGACCTTCTGGACGATCACCTGCTTGGCGGTCTGCGCGGCGATGCGGCCAAAATCGATCGGCGGCAGCGGATCGGTGATGAAGTCGCCAATCTCGGCTTCGGGATTGAGCCGCTGCGCCTCGGCGAGCGGGATCTGGGTCGCCTCGTTTTCGATCGGTTCAGCCACCTCGCGAAACCGCAGCAGCCGGATCTCGCCGTTGCGCCGGTCGATCTCGGCGCGAATATCGTATTCCTGGCCGTATTTGGAGCGGCCGGCCTTCTGGATCGCCTGCTCCATCGCCTCGATGACCTCATCGCGGTCGATCCCCTTGTCGCGGGCGACCGTGTCGGCGACCTGCAGCAACTCCGGGCGGGCGTAGGTAACCGTGCTTTCCATGGCGTTCCGTTGGATTATTTCGTCAATGGGGGCGTCGCTCGGCGGCGTTGATCAGCTCATCGGTGATCACCAGCTTGGCGCGGGCAACCGCAGCGAACGGCAAACGCGTTTCGCCTGCCTCGGTCGCCAGGCGAATGTTGCCGTCCTCCATCCCGAGCAGCCGTCCACGAAAACGTTTGCGTCCGTTGATCGCGGCAGTCAGCTCGATCCTGGCTTCAAAGCCGCTGAACCGCTGGTAATCCTCGGGGCGCACCAGCGGGCGATCAATGCCGGGCGAACTGACTTCGAGGGTGTAGGCGCCGGGGATCGGATCCGCGACGTCGAGCAACGCTGAAACGGAATGGGTGATCAGCGTACAGTCATCAAGGGTAAAGGGGGCGTCGTCGGTCCTCTCGGCCATGATCTGCAATGTGACCCGACGGCCGCCGACGACCATCACCCTGACGACGCGGTAGCCCATCGCCGTCAACGACGGCTCGATCATGCTGACAATGGCACTCGTATCGATCAAAAACCCGACCTCTGCTCCCGAACGCGCCCCACCCAATGCAAACCGGTCCAATACAAAAAAGTGGGCCACCGGCCCACCCTTCACAAATAGTCCACAGCAGGACCTATGTGGTTACCAAACGCAATATAATCGGAATTCCCCGAGCCGCAAGAGCGTTGCCGGCCGGGGCGTCGCCGGCAATCGGCGGATTTTGACAAGATCTGGCCGCCGCTGTCCATTTCCGGTATCAGGCGGCGCGGGCGTCCTCACGGATCATGGCGGCACCCTTTTCGCCGATCATGATCGTCGGCGCGTTGGTGTTGCCGGTGGTTACCGTCGGCATGACCGAGGCGTCGACGACCCGCAACCCGCCGATGCCGCGAACCCGCAGCCGCGAGTCGACGACCGCCATCGGGTCCTCGCCCATCCGGCAGGTCCCGACCGGGTGATGCAGGTTGGTGCCGTCGCGGTGCAGGAATTCGTCCAATTGCCGTTCGGTTTGCGCGTGGCTGCCGGGCATCGTCTCTGCAGCACTGTACTGGCTCAGCGCCGGGGCGGCAAAGATGCGGCGGGCGTAATCGATCCCGGCAAGCAGAATCCCCACATCGGTCGATGCCGAGAGATAGTTGGGCCGGATCGCCGGCCGCTCCAGCGGATCGGCCGAACGCGCCATGATCGTTCCGCGGCTTTCGGGCCGTGCCAGGCAAACCGCTATCGTCATCCCCGGCTCGCGTTCGAGGCGGCCATAGCCGCCCGGATCGTAACTCCCGGGAGTAAACAGCAGCTGCAGATCGGGGCTCGCCAAGCCCTCGCGGCTGCGGCAGAACACCATCGCCGTGGTGACGCCAAAGGTCAGAGCGCCGCGTCCGGTGGCCGCATAGCGGGCGATCTCGCGCAAAAGTGGGCCGCCGCGCGCGAGCTGGTTGACCGAGATCTCGCCCTTGACCCGGTGTGACACGCGCGCAGCGAAATGGTCGGACAGATTGGCTCCGACACCGGGTAAATCGAGCACGATCGGGACGCCGATCGATTTCAGATGGGCTGCCGGACCGACCCCCGATACCTGCAGCAGATGCGGTGAATTCACGGTGCCGCCGCACAGGATGACTTCGCGCCCGGCGGTGATCCGGTCGACCTGACGATTTCTGCGAAAGGTCACACCGGTGCAGCGCCGGCCATCAAAACCGAGACAGGTGGCGACGGCGCCGGTGATCACCCGCAGGTTTTTGCGCCGCCGCGCCCCGGCGAGAAAGGTCTGCGCGGTCGAACCGCGAAACCGGCCGTGACGCGTCATCTGCGAGTAGCCGACCCCTTCTTGCACTGCACCATTGTAATCGGCGGTCAGCTTGAAGCCGGCTTGCTGCGCCGCCTCGACAAAGCGGTGGGTCAGCGGCAGGACCGTACGGTAATCCTCGACCGGCAGCGGCCCGCCACGGCTGCGATATGCGGGATCGCCATTGGCATAATTTTCCGATTTCTTAAAGAATGGCAGGACTTCGTCATAGCTCCAGCCGCGACACCCCATCTGCGCCCAGCCGTCGTAATCGGCCGGATTGCCGCGGACATAGAGCATGCCGTTGATCGAGCTGGTGCCGCCCAGCACCCGACCGCGCGGCCAATGCAATGCCCGGTTGCCGATACCGGGCTCTGGCTCGGTGTAGTAATTCCAGTTGACCAGCGGATTGGCGCGCAGATGGAGCGCGCCGGCCGGGATGTGGATCATCGGGTGCCAGTCGCGCGGCCCGGCTTCGAGCAACGCTACCTGCGCACCGTCCTCGCTCAGCCGGGAGGCGATCACACAGCCGGCGGAACCGGCGCCGACGACGACGTAATCGGCGTGCAGTTCGCTCATCGCGGCGACCTCGATGCCGCACCCGATGACGCGGGCATCAGGTCACGCCGTCGCTCGAGATCGGTTGCTGGTCCGAGCCCTTTACCCGGCCGGATCTCTCGAAATTGTGCGATCTCTTGACAATCGTACGGTCTCTCGACGACAGCGGCAGAGATCGCGGCATCACCGGATCCACCCGTGTGGCGACCGGTTTCCTGGCTGGAAAACCGCAGCGTCGGCATGCGTCCCTCCTTGTTATTCGCGCTTTTACAGCGATAGGACCCGCTGCCGCGGCGTACAACCGCTCGATCGTCAACCGCGGCGCGCAAGACAGGCATGACTTCTTCAGCGAGGATCTGCACCTGCTCGAGTGCCAGCCAGGCGGGCACGTCCGACCGTTCTCAGCAATCCCGGCGACCGATTGTTCTCATATGAGGCCCGGAACGCGTCTGCTCCACCCCGATTACCACCTCTCGCCCGAAGTATTTGGAGTTTTTTCTTCATGCGCGGCGTTCTCGCGCCGCAGGCGCCGCAAGCCGTCGCGCCCCACCTCGCTGGCGCTCACATGGCCGTCCGAAGCCCGTCGCTCTCTCGGCAAAGCGACAAATTCGTCCGAGCCGCTCACCTTTCATTGTCGCCATCGGTCTGCTCCAGCTGACCCGAAACCCGTGGCGCGGTAGGCTGAATTTTGTCAATCAGAAGCGATTTGAGGCGGTTGTCTTCGGACCATCGGCAGGGCAAGCTCAGCGCCACAAATGCCGAGGGAGGAGAAAGCAATGCCGATCGAGCCGATGCTGACCGAAGAGACGCCGGCGAATGCGCTTGTCGCCCGAGTGCTCGAAGAGGCCGGGATCGAGATGGTCTTTGGCATTTCCGGCGGCCATACCGGCCGCATCGTCTCGGGGCTGAGCCAATACCAGAACCGGATCCGCACCGTGCTGGTGCGCGAGGAGTCGCTCGGCGGGGTCATGGCCGAGGTTTACGGCCGCCTGACCCGGCGCCCCGGTGTTCTGCTTGGCCAAGGGCCATGGGTGCTCGGCAACGGTCTGATCGGGACGATCGAAGCCCACCTGTCGAGTTCGCCGATGCTGTTGTTGACCGATTTCAGCGACGCGCCGCGGTTTCCACTGCATGCACCCTATCAGCAGGGCACCGGCGACTGGGGCAGCTGGGATGCGCGCCGCGCTTTTGGCGGGGTGACCAAGCATGTCATGCAGGCGCACGATCCGGTGGCCGCGGTGCAGGCGACCCAGCTCGGCATCAAGCACGCGCTGGCGGGCCAGCCGGGGCCGGTCGCGATCCTTTACAGTCATGATTCGCTGGCTGGGTCGGTTGCGCCCGACTCGCAGCCGATGCTGTACCCGACCCGTCATTATCTGCCGGGGCGGCCGCCGCCAGCCGAGAGGCAGCAGATCGAAGCCGCCGCCGCAGCGATACTCGCGGCGCAACGACCGGTGCTGATCGCCGGCAACGGGGTTCGCATCGCAGGGGCTTATGGCGAACTGCGCCAGCTCGCCGAAGCGGCGGGGCTGCCGGTGGTAACGACCGCGGCCGGCAAGGGCACCTTTGCCGAGACCGATGCCCTGGCGTTGGGCGTATTTGGCACCTTTGGCACTGGGGCCGGGAACGCCTGCATTGCCGAAGCGGATCTCGTTGTCGTCGTCGGCTCGAAACTCAGCCCGAGCGACACCGCCTGGGAAAATCGCACGCTGTTGGATCCGACCCGGCAGACCTTTATCCAGATCGATATCGA
>DATJLK010000139.1:0-39898 GCA_035509615.1 Allostellaceae bacterium
CCGAGCGCATCCTGCGCTTTGCCAACATTGTCGGCCGCGAGCGGGTCATCGCCTCGACCGATTGCGGGCTTGGCGGCCGCGTCCACCCGCAGATCGCCTGGGCCAAGCTTGAAGCGCTGACGCAGGGTGCCGCCCTCGCCACCCGCCAACTCTGGCGCTAGCGGTTTGATCCTGACAGATGACAACCCACGCGCAGTTATCGTCACGCCCCGACGGATATGACGGACTACACGGCACTGGTCGCAGCACGCAAAGCCTGCCGGATCTGTGTCGAGCGCAACCCGGGCAAGATCCGCAGCTGCGCCGAATTCGACTACGACCCCGACGTGGTCAGCCACTGGGAATTGTGGCTTGGGCATAAGACCCCGGCACTCCTCGTCGTCGGCCAGGACTTTGGCAATGTCGGCTATTTTGTGCGGTATCGGGGGCGCGACGACCCCGCCAACAAGACCAACGAGAACCTGTGGAAGCTGCTCGGCGAAACCGGGATCGAGGTTAACCACCCGCGGGCATTGGATGCCGATGCGCCGGTGTTTTTGACCAACTCGATCCTGTGCCTCAAGGAAGGAGCAATGAGCGCGCCGGTGCGCGCGCCTTGGGTCGATGCGTGCACCGAGCGGCATCTGGTGCCGCTGCTCGAATTGCTGCATCCGCCCATCGTCGTCGGCATGGGCAATTGCGGCTGGCGCGCGGTACGGTCGGCTTTTGGATTGACACACGCAGCTCGGCCGATCTCGTTGGCGGCCGGCGCCAGCTGGATCGCGGCTGACGGTACGCAGGTGTTTGCCGTCGGCCATTGCAGTCCGCTCGGTCTGATCAACCGGCCTTGGTCTCGGCAGGTGGAGGATTGGCGCCGGATCGGCGAGGCCGTGTCAGCGGTTTGCGAGCGAAGGAGCCGGAAAAACTTCAGCTCTCGGGATCTTGATCGATCAGCAGCGGCTCCCATGCCGCCCTGAGTTCGGTCAGCCTCACCGGCACCGCGATTTCCTCGTATAGGAGGCGCGCCTCGGTTGCCGGGCCGCGCCGCCAGCCCAAACCGCGCACGCGCAGGCTGCGTCGATAGGCGCCTTGCGGGGCGGTGATGGCGTCGCCGATGCGAACCATGTGGTTGGGCTTGCGGATCGCGACCGCATTGACGGTCACCGCACCCGCGGCGCACAATCGGGCCGCGAGCGACCGGGTCTTGACCAGACGCGCAAACCACAGCCATTGATCGAGCCGCCGGCTCGACGCCGTAAGGCTGCCGTCGGTGTTGCTCAAGCGAGCTTCAGCTCCCGCAATTTAGCAAAGGGGTGACCGTCCCGCGGCGGAGAGCCGGTCGTGGCACTGTCGCGGCGCCGGCGCGGCCGGGCGACAAAGGTCTCGCCCTCGCCATCGATGATCGCGCGATAGCCCAGCGCCAGCAACAGCCGGCGCAGACCGTTGCGTTCGACGCCGGCGAGCGCCGCAAGCCGATCGTCTGCCGCAAACGGGCCCTGTCGAGAAAGCTGCCGCGCGATTGCCGCCAGCCGCTCCAGCCGGTCGGCGCGCAACGCCAGCCCACCGGTCACGAAAAATCCGAGTGCTGCGTAAAACGACGCCGGCAGCGCCGGGTCGGCGGCGAAGGCTTTGGCGAGTCGGCGTGCCGCGGGCAATGGGGGAACGGCTCGCCCATGCCGCACCGCCCAGAGGAGGGCGCGAAAGCGCAACGCCTCGGGCCGCAGCAGCGGCTCGACATAGATGGTTTCGGTGCCAAAGCGCACCCCCAACCGGCTCATTGCCGCGCGATCGATGCGGTCGAGCGCCATGATGTCGCGCGCCGCGACACCGGCCGGCAGGCTGCCGAGAGCATCGGCGAGCTGAAACGCCAGACCGCGTCCGACGCCGCCGAGCGGCAGGGCCGAGAGCGCGAACAGTGGAGCGAGCCGCCTTTCGGTTTCGGCGCGGACAAACGCCGCCAGCCGCTGGCGGATTTTCTCGCGCGTGTCGCCCTCGACAAAATCGCCGCCGATCGCTTCGGCGCGCGGGGTTAGCATGCGCTCGCCGGCGACCAGGCGCCCGACGACGCCGCCGCGCCAGCACAACAGGCCTGCCGCATCGATCGCGAAGGCCTGGTCGGCATCGGCAGCGAGCCGACGGGCACGCGCGGCAATCTCGCTGCGCAGGACCCGGTTCGCGGCGGCGTTGACCATCCGCATCTCGATCCCGTCGATCGCGTCCGGCATAAACCGCAGCCCATTGAGCCGGCCGACATAAGCGCCCTCGACGCGGACTTCGCCGGCCGTCGAAACCGACGCGACCAGTTCGTCGTCGGAGGACAGACGTCGCACTAGAAAAGCCGAGCGGCGATCGACAAACCGCTGGGTGATGCGGTCGTGCAACGCGTCCGACAGCCGGTCCTCGATGCCGCGCGCCTGTTCCTGCCAGGCGGTCGCACCTTCGACCCAATCGCTGCGATGGGTGATGTAGGTCCAGGTGCGGATATGCGCGATCCGCGCCATCAGGCTGTCGATGTCGCCGTCGGTGCGGTCGAGATTGCTCATCTGTGCGGCGATCCACTGCGTCGGCAGGCGCTCCTCCGGTCCGGCCAGATGGGTGAAGATGTGCGCCAGCAGCCGGGTGTGGCTATCGGTCATGACTTTGCGAAAATCGGGGATCTGGCACACCTCCCAGAGCAGCCGCACCGCCCCGCGATGGCCGGCAAGTTCGGTCACCTCGCGGTTGCGCGCCAACGCCACCAGCGCACGCTGGTCGTCGGCTTCGCGTGCCTGGATGAGGCCGGGGAGCGACGGCCGCTCGTCGAGGCTCTTAAACAGCGCGTCGATCGATTCGAAGCGCAGCCGGATGTTGCGCCAGTTGAGCCGGGTCAGCGGATCAAAGCGGTGGTTTTCGACCGCCTCGACGATTTCGGGATCGAGCGGCCCCTGTTCGGCAGTGGTGCCGAAGGTGCCGTCGCTCATGTGGCGGCCGGCGCGGCCGGCAATCTGGGCGATCTCGGCCGCGGTCAGGCGGCGCGGGCCGCGGCCGTCGAACTTGGCGATGCGGGCAAAGGCGACATGGTCGAGATCCATGTTGAGCCCCATCCCGATCGCGTCGGTGGCGACGAGATAGTCGACCTCGCCGGCCTGGAACATCCCGACCTGGGCGTTGCGCGCTCGCGGTGACAAGGCCCCAAGCACGATTGCGGTGCCGCCGCGCTGGCGCCGGATCAGTTCGGCCAATGAAAAGACGTCGGCCACGGCAAAGGCGACGACGGCGCTGCGCCGCGGCAGCCGGGTTACCTTTTTGTGCCCGGTATAAGCAAGGGTGGAGAAACGCGGCCGGCTGATGTGCTCGAATTCCGGGACCAGCCGCCGCATCAGCGGCTTGATCGTCTCGGCGCCGAGAAACATGGTCTCGGCGAGGCCGCGTGCGTGCAGCAGCCGCGCGGTGAAGACATGACCGCGTTCGGGATCGGCGCAGAGCTGGATCTCATCGACCGCGAGAAAATCGACGGCGCGGTCGAGTGGCATCGATTCGACGGTACACACAAAATAGGACGGGTTTGGCGGCAGGATCTTTTCTTCGCCGGTGATCAGCGCCACCGCCCGGGCGCCGCGCAATTTGACGATGCGATCGTAATTCTCGCGCGCCAAGAGGCGCAGCGGAAAGCCGATCATCCCGCTCTTGTGGCCGAGCATGCGCTCGATCGCGAGATGGGTTTTGCCGGTGTTGGTCGGCCCGAGGACCGCGACGAGCCGCGGAGCGGGGCTGAACATGGCCATGCCACAGGTATCGGGTGGCGGAGGCCGGATGGCAAGCGGAAACCGCCGCATCCGACCGCGCCGCGTCGCCGCGGAACTCTGTCTCGCCGACATTCGCCACCACCGGCGGCGCCCGTTTTCTGCCCGCCGGGTGCACAAGGCCGCTGTCGAGCATGGACGACCGGCGCCCCTGCCAGCCGCGGCGCGACCTTTTCCGCCGTCAAACGGCTATAACGGCTCCGCCGGAGCGAAATCGATCAGGTCGATCGACACGATTTCGTCGGGCTTCCCGCTGCAACAATGAATATACAGCGTGATGTCTCGGGAGATGCCGCCATGGACCGCCCCCGGTGCATTGAACAGGAAGGTTCCGGGCCGAGCGATGATCCCGCCCGAGGCGCTGTAATACGCCCCGTCGAGAATATAGACTTCCTCGCCCAGGGCAGACGCCTTGCCGATGATCTTCCATGCCTTGCCGGGCGGCGCCGTGTAACGGGAAATCACTGTCAGCCCGTGGCTGTCTTGGCGGAGCACCCGCCGCCATCGGCCGTATTCGCGACCGTCAGCCCACCGAACATTGTAGCTGGCGGGCTCCCAAACACCGTCCTCGGGACCGACCCGAAAACTTTTCCTGGCGTCACCCATTCCATATCCCTTCCCGCGGTTGCCGCTGGTGTCTGATCTACACCCGATCGACCGCGAGGCGGCCGTCATTCGCTTCGGTGCCGTTCGAAGCATCCCGCTGGCTGGGATCGACCTGGGGGTCGGCGCGCGATGTTGTGCGCGATAGTCGAGACCGGGATGTGCAGCCGCTTGCAAGATAATGGCGTCTGGCCTGTCGCCGAATGTTCAGCTGTGGCTGCCCGTCGGTCTTGCACCAACGGAAAACCCGCAACATATGCCGCTCGTTAACGCCAACCCGCGACCACAGACCATGACCCAGGAAACTAGAAGCTTCCAGGCGGAAGTCAGCCGCCTTCTCGAAATCGTCGCCCATTCGCTCTATAGCGAAAAGGAGATCTTCCTGCGCGAACTGATCTCCAACGCCTCGGATGCCTGTGACCGGCTGCGCTACGCCGGCCTGACCGATCCTTCCTTGGCCGAGGGCGGCGCCGACTTCCGCGTCGTGCTGACCCCCGACAAAGGGGCGCGGACCTTGACCATTGCCGATAACGGCATTGGCATGAACCGGGACGAGCTCATCGAAAATCTCGGGACGATCGCGCGCTCCGGCACCGCCGCCTTCATGAATCAGCTGTCGGGCGATTCACGCAAGGATATGAGCCTGATCGGCCAGTTCGGCGTCGGCTTTTACTCGGCCTTTATGGTCGCCGACAAGGTTGAGGTCCGCTCGCGCAAGGCGGGCGAGCCCGAGGGCTGGCGCTGGACCTCGGATGGCAAGGGCGAATTTACGATCGAGCCTTGTCCCGAGGCGGCGCGCGGTGCTGCGATTACCGTCCACCTGCGCACTGGCGAGGACGAGTACCTCGATCCCGCACGGTTGCGCCGGATCGTCCACACCTACTCCGACCATATCGGCCTGCCGATCGTGCTTAAAGACGGCGGCAAGGAGGAGACGATCAATACCGCCTCGGCGCTGTGGACGCGCCCGCGCGGCGAAATCACCCCGGAACAGTACAAAGAATTCTATCACCATGTCGGCCACAGCTTTGACGATCCGTGGCTGACTTTGCACAACAAGGCCGAGGGCGTACTCGAATACACCAATTTGTTGTTCGTGCCGTCGACCAAACCATTCGATTTGTTTGATCCGGAGCGCAAGAGCCGGGTCAAACTGTATGTCCGGCGGGTCTTCATCACCGATGAAGGTACCGAGTTGCTGCCGGCCTATCTGCGGTTCTTGCGCGGGATCGTCGACAGCGAGGATTTGCCGCTCAACATCAGCCGCGAAATGCTTCAGTCGAACCCGATGGTGGTGCGAATGCGCCAGCAGCTGACCCGTCGGGTCCTTGGCGAGCTTGGCAGAAAAGCCACCGAAGCTCCTGATGAATACGCGACCTTCTGGGACAATTTCGGCGCTGTATTAAAGGAAGGGCTGTACGAGGATCGCGATCAGCGCGACGCCTTGCTGGGGCTCGCCCGGTTTCGCTCGACCGCGCGCGACGGGCTCGTCTCGCTCGATGACTATATCGAAAAAATGCGGCCGGGGCAGGAGGCGATCTATACGATCACCGGCGACAATCTCGACATTGTGAAACGCAGCCCGCAGCTTGAAGGTTTTCGCGCGCGGGATGTCGAAGTGCTGCTGCTGACCGATCCGATCGACGAGTTCTGGGTCCCGGCGATCGGCACCTATAAAGAAAAGCCGTTTAAATCGGCGACCCGCGGCGGCGTCGATCTCGTCAAGATCATCCCACCCGAAGAGAAACCACAGGATTTGCCGGAGCCACCGGCCAAGCTGGCAAGCCTGATCGCAATCTTCAAACTGGCGCTTGGCGATGCGGTCAAGGATGTGCGCACCTCCGACCGGCTGACCGATAGTGCCGTGTGCCTCGTCGCCGACGAGGGCGATCTGGATATGCATCTGGAGCGGCTTTTGAAACAGCACCGCCAGCTCGACACGGCGGCCAAACGCATCCTCGAACTGAACCCGCGGCACAAATTGATCGAGCGGCTTGCCGCCACCGTTGGCGAGAGCGGCGCCTCCGACCAGATCGGCGAGTTCGCCTGGCTCCTGCTCGACCAGGCGCGGATCGTCGAGGGCGAGCAACTGCCCGATCCGTCGGCTTTCGCCCGCCGGCTGGCGCTGCTGCTCGAGCGCGGTCTGCCGCAGGCGGCCTGACCGGGGCGACCGGGATGCCACCGCCGGCATCCCGGGGCAGTGCGCCTCGCCGCTGTCGGGCCGATGCCGGGGTCTACTGCCCTGAACCCGAAACGCGCGGCAGCGCCCGTCTTATCCGCGGTAAACCAGCGTCATCCTCGGTAGGGCGACGCTATCGGCGGTCCCGACTGCGCCAACCGGGCGCGCCATCGCGGGTAGCCGCACGAGGGTCCCCGCCCTTGCTTCGAGATCGCGAGCGCCAATCAGACCCCGCGCGCTACTCCCATTCGCCGGGAGCCCCGACCGCCCATGCCGCCAGAAAAACCCGGCCCTCGATCAGCTGTACCGCGACGCTCGGCGCCATGCCCTCATCGGGGGCCTGCGCCTTGCCGCTCTCCAGATCGATGACCCAGCCGTGCAGCGGGCAAGAGACGGTGCAGCCTCGGACATATCCTTCCGAAAGCGGCGCACCGTGATGCGGGCAGCGGTTGACCAGGGCAAAGACGCGATCATCGTCGGTGCGGAACACCGCGACCGGATACGGCTTGCCCACCCGTTTGACACGGCGTGAGCCCTGCCGCGGGATGTCTTCGAGCCCGCCGATTTCGACCCAGCGTTCATCCGGCATCGGTCAGGACGCCCGTGCCTGGAAGGGATGCAACAGATGGCTGCTCACTCCGTAAACCTCGCTGCCTTTCGCACCTGTTGCGGCATCTTAGCCGCGAACCTCGGCGGCAAGCGAAACCGATTTGTCGCGAGAGGGTTGCGCCGGCGGCAACGCTCAAGCGCGCAGCAGCGCGGCGCGCGGCCCGGGCCCGGCGATCAAAACCCGTGCGGCGCAAAAAAGCGGTTTTCAGGGCGGGGGAGGCCAAGGTTCTCGCGCAGCGTCTTGCCCTCGTATTCGCGGCGGAAGAGGTCGCGGCGCTGCAATTCCGGCACCACCCGGTCGACAAAATCATCGAGCCCGCCCGGGACATACGGGAACATGATGTTGAAACCGTCGCAGGCGCGGCTGTCGATCCATTCTTCCATCTCGTCGGCGATCATCGCCGGTGTCCCGACCAAGGCGAGCCCGCCATAGCTGCCGGCGATGCGCGCCAACTCGCGTACGGTCAGATTGTCGCGCCGGGCGCGAGCAATGACCCGCTCCCGCCCGCTCTTGCTGGCGTTGGTCTCGGGGATCTCGGGCAACGGCCCGTCAAGGTCGAATTGCGAAGCGTCGCAACCGAGGGCGATCGACAGCGATGCGATGCCGCTGTCGGGATGGACGAGGCTGTCGAGGAGCGCGCGTTTTTCACGCGCTTCGGCCGCGGTGTCGCCGACCACCACCAGGGCGCCGGGCATGATCTTGCAATGCTCGGGGTTGCGCCCGAACTGCTCCATCCGCTGTTTGACATCGGCATAGAACGCCTGTGCATCGGCGAGCCGCCCGCCGCTGGCAAAGATCATCTCGGCGGTCTCGGCAGCCAGCTGGCGTCCGGCATCCGAGGCGCCGGCCTGGACGATGACCGGCCAGCCCTGAATCGGCCGGGCGATGTTCAGAGGACCGCGCACCGACAGAAATTCGCCCTTGTGGTCGAGGATGTGCAGCCGTTCGGGGTCGAAATAGACGCCGTCGTCAACGTCGCGGATAAAGGCATCGTCGGCCCAGCTGTCCCACAACCCGGTCACGACATCAAAAAACTCGCGCGCTCGGCGATAGCGCTCGCCATGCTCCATAGGCTCGGTCATGCCGAAATTGAGGGCGGCATCGGGGTTCGAGGTGGTCACCAGATTCCACCCGGCGCGGCCGCCGCTCAGATGATCGAGCGAGGCAAACCGGCGGGCGATCAGATAGGGCGGCTCAAAGGTGGTCGAGGCGGTGGCGATCAGCCCGAGATGTTCGGTGACTATCGCCAATGCCGGCAGCAATGTCAGCGGGTCGAACGAGGTCACCGTGGCGCTGCGCTTCAGCGCCGCCATCGGCATGTTCAACACCGAGAGATGATCGGCCATAAACCAGGCGTCGAACCGCCCGCGCTCGAGCGTCTGCGCAAAGCGGATCAGGTGCTTCAGATTGAAATTGGCATCGGGGTAGGCGCCGGGATAGCGCCACCACGCTGTGTGGATGCCAACCGGGCGCATAAACGCCCCCAGATGCAATTGCCGCGCTGCCGTCATCGCCGTCCCTCGCGCCAGAAACTGTGGCCGATGTTACCCGCGGCACCGCGTTGATCGCGAGCGGATAGTTCATTGTTTAGAGTGCGAGCATCAGGCTTCAGGACATCGCCGTCGAAGATCGCCAGCCGCTATCGCCTCGGGCGCGGGACCTGGGCCACCCGGCACCTGCCCATCCGCCCGGTAGCGGAGCAAACCCGCCGCCCCCATCCTTCTCGACAGATTGTTCGAGGAGAAAGGCTATGGCCGAAACAACCGCCAACACAACCCAGGATCTGTTGACCCAATTTTCCGCCGCGATGGCCGAGCGCGCGGCAGCGGCGCGGCCGCTCGTGGCGGCGGTAAATGTGCGCGGGCATTCGCCGCGTTCCGGCACCTTGTGGAGCGGCAATCTCGTCATTGCCTCAGAACAGGCACTGCCGCGGACGGTAGAAGCGGAAGTCGTGCTGGCCGACGGCAAGACTGTTGCGGCGCGTCTCGCCGGGCGCGACCCCGGCACCAATATCGCCGTCCTCCAGCTCGACGGCAGCGTGCAGCCGGCCTGGCCGGCGGCGGTCGAGCCGCGGCCCGGCGCCACCGTGCTGGCGCTCGCCGCCGACGGGATCGGCGGCAGTGCGGTGCGGGCGGGGGCGGTCCACTCGGTCGGGCCGGCCTGGCACAGCCGATCCGGCGGGCAGATCGATCGCCGGATCTGGCTCGACCTGCGGCTCGGGTCGGGTGAGGAGGGCGGCCCGGTGATCGATGCCACGGGCGGGTTGCTCGGCATCTCTACCCTCGGGCCGCGGCAGCGGGTTTTGGTGATCCCGACCGCAACCATCGAACGCGTCATTGAACCGTTGCTGTCAAAGGGCCGGATCGCGCGCGGCTGGCTCGGGCTGGCGGTGCAGCCGGTAACGGTGCCGGAGGCCCTGCGTGAGGCCGCCGGCCCACCACAGGGGTTGATGGTGTTGGGCCTGACCCCCGACGGACCGGCGGCGCAAGCGGGCGTGCTGATGGGCGATATTGTGGTGGCGATCGATGGCGCGGCTGTGGCCGGGATCTCGCAACTGGCCGGATTGCTCGGATCGGAAGCGGTCGGCAGGCAGGTCGAATTGCAGCTGATCCGCGCCGGCCAGCGACAGTCGGTGCCCGTCACGCTGGGTGAGCGGCCGGCGGCATGAGTGCTGCCGCCGCGTCGGCCGGGGTTGCGCTGCGATTGCGAGTGGCGATTTGCGCTGCTGACCCCGCGCGCGCCGGGCGATTGGCAGCACTGGTCACCGATAGCGGTCACCAGCCCGTCCCAGCGACAGAACCCGCCGACGCGGTCGTCACTCTCGGCTCGGCACCGACCGCGGCGGCGGGTGTGCCCGTTATCGCGATCGGGGTCGAGGACGGGAATTTTGCCGGTGTGCTTGCCGACGACGCCGGACCGGTTCAACTCGATGCCGCGTTGCGCGCCGTCGTCGCCGGGCTGATCGTACGGCCGCCGCCGCTGCCGCTCGCGGGCTTTGCGGCACTTCCGGAGATGCCGGCGCCGGCGCTAAGTCCGCGCGAGGTCGAGGTGCTGAGCGCCCTCGCCGAGGGGCTCGGCAACAAAGCCGTCGGGCGCCGGCTCGGGATCTCGCCGCACACGGTCAAGTTCCATATCGAATCCCTGTTCCGCAAGCTCGGCGCCAGCACCCGCGCCGAGGCGGTGGCCAAAGGCCTGCGCCGGCAGATCGTCGAATTCTGATGACACAGGTCACGACTCTGTCGTCGCCAGTCCGGCGCATCGTCGGCCGCCACCTGCGATAAGCCGCCACCGCAACGCTTCCCGGCAGAAAGCCGGGATCCGGAAATCCCGCCATCGCGGGATTGAAAAGCAAGCCGCAGCTTTGGCCGGGGAAGCGCTCTTTACAATACCAGCCTCACTGTCGGTCACTCCCGAATGGATCGCGCGCAGCTTTGGCCGGGGAAGCGGTCTTTTACAGTACCCTGTCCCGGAACCCTGCTATTCGACCGGGACAAAGATCGAATGGCGGATCTTGTCTTCGACATGCTGCGAGAGATGACCCTTCCCGGTCGTGTCCTCGACCAGGATGACCTCGCCGATACCGATTACCCGGCTTTCGCCGTCGCTGGCGGTGATCTTTACTCCGGCATCGAGATTGATGATGTATTGGCGGCGCGGGGCAGGGTGCCAGTCGACATCGTGCTCGGCCTGGGTTTCACGAAAGATGATGCCGTTTGCCGGCAGGCGCTGTGACAATTTGCTGCCGCGCCGTTCCTCCCGCCATTCAATCTCGATATCGCGAAAATGCGACTGTCCGTTGGCGTCGGTGTAGAGATTATGGATGCGCATGGCGACGATCCTCCGATGATCGGTCAGGCCTCGACTTATACGCGATCGGCGACCACCGTGCGAGTTCGGCCAAAATGCCAGGGGACGGGCGACCTTGCCAGGGGCTCGCCACCCGGCAGGCACATTGCGGCGTCGATGGCAATAGCGGTCAGGCACATACTGCCGCTGAGAGCAACACATCAACATATCATGACGACCGATACGATGAGTCGTTGACCGACTTCCCGAGTCCGACGAAGGTCCGCACGGATCCGGCGCACACTCCGGTCATGCGCGCAGCTGACATGAGTTCTCGGCATTTGTGCGGTTTCCGGGTTTTCCTTATCTGCCGCCTCCGGTTGCCGAAACCCAGCATCCGCCGGAGGAGCGCCATGACCCGCACGGTCGAGCAGTCGGCCATGCGCAAAGTGTATTTGCGCGTGCTGCCGTTCGCGGTTCTGACCTATTTCTTTTGCTATCTCGACCGCATCAATGTCGGCTTTGCCGCGCTGACGATGAACAAGGATCTCGGCCTCGACCCGGCGATGTACGGCATGGCCGCCGGCGCCTTCTTCTGGGGCTACGTCTTGGTCGAGGTGCCGAGCAACATCATCCTCGAAAAGCTCGGCGCGCGGCTGTGGATCGCGCGGATCATGGTGACGTGGGGGATCATCTCGGGCGTCACCGCCTTTGTCCGCGGCCCGTACAGCTTTATGGCGATCCGGTTTGTGCTCGGCCTGGCGGAAGCAGGCCTGTTCCCCGGCTTTGTGTTGTATTTCACCTATTGGTTTCCCGATGCGTATCGCGCCCGCATCAACGCCGGGTTCGTGCTGGCCTTGCCGATCGCCGTCGCCACCGGCGCGCCGGTCTCGACCGCATTGCTCGGTCTTAACGGTTTGTTCGGGCTGCGCGGCTGGCAGGTCATGTTTATCTGCGAGGCGATCCCGACCGTGCTGATCGGCATTATTGCGTTCTTTTACCTGACCGACCGGCCGAGCGATGCGCACTGGCTCGATGCCGAGGAACGCCGCTGGCTCGACAGCACGCTGGCCGGTGAAACCAGATCGATCGAGGCCCGGCATGGCTTCGGCATGCTGCGGGCGTTTTTCGATCGGAAAATGCTGCTGCTGTCGCTCAATTATCTCGGCATCGGCATCGCCAGTCTCGGGCTGCTGCTGTTCCTGCCGCAGATCATCAAGCAACTCGGCGTCAGCAACATGCAGGTCGGCTGGATCACAATGATCCCGTATCTGTGCGGCGCGGTCAGCATGCTCGTCTGCGGCTGGATCTCCGACCGCATCGGTGATCGGCGCTGGTGCCTGTTCGCGACCTGCATGATCGCCTGCATCGGGTTGACCATCGCCGGTCTGACGATCGGCAGCTGGTGGGCGCTGGTCGGCATAAGCCTGACCACGATCGGCCTCTATGGCACCAAGGGGCCGTTCTGGTCGATGCCGACGATGCTGCTGACCGGTCCGGCGGCCGCGGCCGGCATTGCCTGGATCAACTCGCTCGGCAATCTTGGCGGGTTTTTCGGCCCGACGATTGTCGGCTGGGCCAAGCAGCTGACCGGCAGCTTTGCCGGCGGGCTCTATGCACTCGCCTTTTGGGCGCTGGTCTCGGCGCTGGTCTCGCTGTTCGCGCTGAACTTTCGCAACGTTGCCCAAGCGCCCAATCCCCGGGTGGTCCTTGCCGAGTGAGCGGGTTCGGCGCGCAATAAAGCAGGCGTTCGCCGCCGCCGCGGGCCGGGCGGCATCGCCGCGGTCTTTCGAGGGGCTGAGGGCTCGCGCAGGCGCGATGATGTCGGATTGAGCATCTGCGCGTGCGCCAGGCATGGCCGTAGGCTCGTCCGGGAATGAGGTCCGGATCCGATCCGGCGATCCCGGCCCGGATCGACCTTGATTCGCCGCCAAGGCCCGGACCTGCCTGATCACTTTCAAACTTTGTGCCATCCGGCCGCCCCGCGCTTGCCGGTGGTGCCGACGCACGCTTAGGATTGCGGGACGGGTGCAGCCAAGGGAACGGTCATGCCACATCTCTCAACCGATGACGGTGTGCGGCTCTATTATGAAGAGACCGGGTCGGGAACGCCGATCGTCTTTGTTCACGAATTTGCCGACGATACCCGCGGTTATGAGGGACAATTGCGCCATTTCGGTCGGCGCTATCGCTGCATCGCCTACAATGCGCGCGGCTATCCACCCTCGGATGTGCCCAATGCTCCCGAGCGGTACTCCCAGAACCGCGCCAGGGACGATGTCCGTGCCGTGCTCGATGCGCTCGCGATCGACAAGGCGCATGTCGTCGGGATTTCAATGGGCGGGTTTGCGACATTGCATTTCGGCTTCGCCTATCCCGGGCGCGCGCTGTCGCTGATCGTTGCCGGTTGCGGCTACGGCGCCGAGCCTGGCAAGCGCCAGCAGTTCCACGACGAGACCGCCAAGACAGTGGCCTTGATCGAAGGCCGGGGAATGGCCGAGGCGAGCAAAATCTATGCGCAAGGCCCAAGCCGTGTGCAGTTCCAGAACAAGGACCCGCGCGGCTGGATCGAATTCGCCACCAACCTTGCTGGTCATTCGACCGAGGGCTCGGCGCTGACCATGCGCGGCGTCCAGGCGCAGCGCCCGTCATTGTGGGATCTGACCGAAGAGATGGCCCGCCTTGAGGTGCCGACCCTGATCATGACCGGCGACGAGGATCATCCCTGTCTCGAACCCGGCATTCTGATGAAGCGGACAATCCCGAGCGCCGCTCTCGTAGTCTTTCCGAACACCGGCCACGCGCTCAATCTGGAAGAACCCGACCTGTTCAATCGCACCCTCGACGAGTTTTTTCATCAGGTCGAACGCGGTCGCTGGCCGCACCGCGACCCGCGCGCCGTGACCGGCTCGATTCTCGGGATGCGGTAGCGCGCGGGGTTGCGAGCGGGCGCAGGTGGCCTCGTCGCGAGTTTGCGCACCGGCCTCTAGCCGATCCGCCCTGGATGAAACCACAATCGGTCTTCCTGGCGGAAGCTGCGACCCGCTGATCCGCCTCCGCTCGAAAGCGGGCCCCAGCTTCCGCCGGGGAAGCGATCTGGGTGTCTTACTTCCGAACCATGTTTATCGTTAGGAGCCGCGAGGCGTTCGATGTTGCGGAATGACGCTATGCGCGCAACGCGGTTGTGCCGCCTATGGCCGCTGTTCCATGCTGCCCCGGCTACGTAATCAGGCGGCAGAGGCCAGATGCACGATATCGTCATTCGCGAAAAGCATGATTGGGCTGTCGTAGCGGATGTCGTGGTCGTCGGCTTTGGGGCGGCGGGAATGGCGGCGGCCGTCACCGCCCACGATCTCGGAGCCGATGTCGTCATCCTGGAAAAAGCGCCCGAAGGCCAGGAGGGCGGCAATACGCGCGTCGCCGGGCAAGGCTATCTGAATACGTCATCGACTGAAAGTGCGGTTGCCTATCTGAGCGCGTTGTGCGGTCCCTACACCGTGCCCGAACCGGTGATCAGGGCGTGGGCCGCCGAGATGTGCTGCAACAATGCATGGCTTGAAAGCCTTGGCGCCGACCCGCAAGAGCATCAGCATCCACCGGTCGGCATCGAATTTCCCGACCTTCCCGGCTCGGATTGCGTGCACAAGTTTCACGACGGGCCGACCTACGGCTACTCCAACACCTGGAAGCGGTTTGAGCGTCTGGTCAAGGAGCGCCCGATTTCCGTTCTCTACGAGACGCCGGGAAGAGAGCTGATCCAGGACGACCTAACCAAGGAAATCCTTGGGGTGCGCGCCCAGCGGCGGCAGAAATTGGTCGATGTCAAGGCGCGCAAGGCCGTCGTGCTGACCTGCGGCGGCTTTGAAAACAATCAGGAAATGATCCGCAACTATCTGCCTGGCATCCCCTATTGCTATACTTCCGGTACCCCCTACAACGAAGGTGACGGCATAACAATGGCGATGTCGGTCGGCGCCGACCTTTGGCACATGAATAATTATGCGGGCCCCTCGATGGCGCTGAAGGTACCGGAATTCCGCACGACATTTTCGATGCAGGCGCTGCATTACAGCAAAGAATTTCCGGGCGGCATGATCGTTGTCGGTCCTGACGCCAGGCGTTTCGCGGATGAAAAATTCAAGACCCGCCACGGCAAAGTTCCGATCAACGGCCGCTGGCTGCCGCTGTCGACGCCGTGCCCGATGTTCATGATCTTCGATCATGCCTTGTTCGCCGCCGGCCCGCTCTACGACAAGACCCCCAGCCACGGCTGGACGCAAATCATCGAGCGCTATGACTGGAGCCCCGACAACCGCGCCGAACTGGCCAAGGGTTGGATCAGAACCGCTGACAATCTCGCGGCACTGGCGGCGCTCCTCGGGCTCGATCCGACGGTATTGGTGGACACGGTCGGCCGCTGGAACCGCTATTGTGACGCCGGACACGACCCGGATTTTGGCCGAACCCTGATGATGCGGCCGATTGCCGACGGCCCGTTTTACGCGGTCGAGCTGTCGCCCTCGATGCTCAACACTCAGGGTGGCCCGAGACGCAACGAGAGGGCACAGATCGTCCGCCCGGACGGCACGCCGATACCCAGGCTGTACAGCGCCGGCGAACTGGGTTCGATTTACAGTTATCTCTATCAGGGCACCGGAAATATTGGGGAATGCCTGGCGTTCGGGCGGATTTCAGGGCGCAATGCCGCCGCCGAAGAGCCGTGGGAGAGGTGAGGGTCGACCGATCCGCCGCTCGCCGCGGCACAACAGCCCGCTGCAATTCGAGCGGGGGCTGCCGCACCCTGCGACGACGCGTAGCGGCGTGTCCCGAGCCAGGCAATCGCTAACGCCGAGAGTTTTCCAGGCCAACGGTTGCTGCCCTGAACCAGCCACAAACAGCGACGATACGATGCCGGCGCTCGGTTTTTGGGTTTTCGCCAAGGCCGCGAGTGCGGCGGATCGTCACGCGTCCTGAACCGGGGCGAATGAACCAGTCGCCGGCCTCGGTCGAGCGGGAAGAGCCCTGATCGGGAGCGGAGCAGGGGGATCGGCGTGACGCCGGTGCCAGGGCGGCTCGACGCTCAACTTGGGCTGCTGGTTTGCCGCAGACGCAGCGGCATCGGTTGGAGGCGCGGATATGGGGGAAATTTCACGGCAACACTGGTCGGCGGCACGCTATGCGGAAACCGCGCATTTCGTGCCGGCGCTGGGGGTGCCGGTGCTGGAATTGCTGGCGCCGCAGCGAGGCGAGCACATTCTCGATCTCGGCTGCGGCAATGGTGAACTGACCGAAAAAATCGCCGCCGCGGGAGCGGTCGTCGTTGGGGTCGATGCCGCTCCGGATATGGTTGCCGCGACGCGCGCTCGCGGACTCGATGCGCGGGTCGTTGCCGGTCAGGATCTGGCGTTCGATCAAACCTTTGAAGCGGTGTTTTCCAATGCGGCGCTGCACTGGATGCGGCCACCGGAAAAAATTCTCGCCAACGTCCATCAGGCGCTGAAACCAGGCGGCCGGTTTGTCGCCGAAATGGGCGGTCATAACAACATTGCCGCGATCATCGTCGCGCTGAGCGCGGTGCTCGGCCGCCGCGGGCTTGACGCGCATCGGCTCAGCCCATGGTATTTTCCGTCAGCGCCAGCCTACCGCGAAAAACTCGAAGCCGTCGGCTTCGCGGTCGACGAGATCCGCATCGTGCCGCGACCGACGCCGCTCGCCGCCGGGCTTGAGGCCTGGCTCGACACCTTTGCCGAGGATTTTCTGGGGCCGCTGCCGCCGGACGACCGGGTTGCCGCCCGCCACGAGGTCGTGGCGCTGTTGCGGCCGGTGCTGATGGACGAACACGGGACCTGGGTCGCCGATTATGTGCGGCTGCGATTTCGTGCGTTGCGGCGGCGCTGAGTGCCGCACGACCTCCCGCTGATCTCGACCGTGGCGGTCGGCTTAGGGGTCGCCTTTGCCGGCGGCTTTGCCGCGGTGCGCCTCGGTCTGCCGCCGATCGTCGGTTATCTGCTGGCGGGGGTCGCGATCGGCCCGTTCACGCCGGGCTTTGTCGGCGATCTCCACCTCGCCCGTGAACTCGCTGAAATCGGCGTGATGCTGCTGATGTTTGGCGTCGGCATGCATTTCTCGATCCGCGATCTGCTCAGCGTCCGCCGGATCGCGGTGCCTGGAGCGGTCGGGCAGATCGCGCTGGCGACAATGCTTGGGGTCGGTCTGTCGCACTTCTGGGGTTGGACCATCGGCGCCGGCATCGTTTTTGGGTTGGCCTTGTCGATTGCGAGCACGGTCGTCATGCTGCGCGCCCTCGAAGCGCGCGGGATGCTGGACGATGCCGATGGCCGCATTGCGGTCGGCTGGCTGATCGTCGAAGACCTTTTTACCGTCGCGGTGCTGGTGCTGATCCCGGCCTTGGCGAGTCTCGGCGACGGTCCGTTATCAGCGCAGCGCCTCGCCCTGCCGCTGGCTCTGACATTTGGCAAGGTGGCGGTCTTTATCGTCCTGATGCTGTTGGTCGGCGCGCGCGTGATGCCGTGGCTGCTCGATCAGGTGGTGCGCACCGGATCGCGCGAACTCTTCGCCCTGGCGGTGATCGCCGCGGCCCTTGGCATCGCCTTTGCCGCCGCCCGGTTGTTCGATGTCTCGTTCGCGCTCGGGGCGTTTTTTGCCGGCATCGTCGTCAGCGCGAGCGACCACAGCCACCGCGCCGCCGAGCAGGCCAAGCCGCTCGAGGACGCATTCGCGGTCCTGTTTTTCCTGTCGGTCGGGATGTTGTTCGACCCCGGCATCCTGGTCAGGCATCCGTTTCAGGTTCTGGCTGTGGTTGCAGTGATCCTGCTCGGCAAGTCGATCGCCGCCTTTCTGATTGTGCGGATCGCGGGTTATCCGGCGTCGACCGCGCTGACCGTTTCGGCGAGCCTGGCACAGATCGGCGAATTCTCGTTTATGGTCACCGCACTCGGCACCGCGCATAGGCTCTTGAGCGCCGAAGGACAGAACCTGGTCCTCGCCGGCGCACTGATTTCGATCACCGCGAACCCGGCGGCATTCCGCCTCGCCGCCATCCTGCGGCGGAGGCTGGACCGCAGCCCGGCGGGGTGAGCCGGCTCATCCGCCAGCCGCTGCCGGCAGCGGCAACAGCGCTGTTGCCTGGGCCTGCACATCGGCGATTGCGCCGGCGAGCGTGGTCGCGATCGCGTCTGCCGCAGTCACGGACAGCATATCCGGCGGCGGCTCGGCTGCCTCGATCGTCCAAAAGCAGACGATGATGCGCGCTCGCGGCGCCCGGCGCCGCAGCCGGCGAACAATGTGGCGGGCGCGGGCGGCCGACACTGTGCTGATTAGCGACAGGCAGATCACCGAGGCGTCTCTGAGCGCTACCCGATGCTCGCCCAGAGCCGCCGGAGCATCGACCGCAAACACGTAGGCGGAATAACCGCGCGCGCGCAACAGGCTGGCGAGCAGCATCGCCGCGGCTTCGTCAAGCTCGTTGCGTCCGGCCACGCATATGATCGCCCCGCTGCTGATCGCGCCGCTGCCCGGGATTTTCGCCGCGTCCTCCGCCGCCGGATCGGCTTCAAGAGCCGCATCTTCAAACAGGTTCTCGAGAATGGTGGCAAAACCGTCCTTGACGGTCTCGCGCCGCTCCGGCGGCAGGATCCCACGGTCGCTATCGGCCTGGGCGCGGGCCAGCACCGGCAATGCGACCTCTTGCGCAAACTCGTCGATCGACCGTTCTTTGGCGAATTCTTCGGCCTGTTCGGTCGCCTCTTCCGGGTCGCCGGCCAACAGCCGCTGATAAAATGATTCGTCGGGGCTCAGCACCGGATCGCTGCCGAGCATCACATCGAGAAACTGCAATTGCGGCACATGCCGCCCGAGTACCAGCAGGCAGACCGTGATCGGCGTCGACAGCAGGAGACCGATCGGCCCCCACAGCCAGGCCCAGAATACGGCGGCGAGAATGACGGCGATCGAGGACAGCCCGGTCGTTCCGGCATAGAGGCGGGGTTCGACGGCGTTGGCAACAATCGTTTCGACGGCAATGAACAGCACCGCAGTCCACACCACCAGTGACCAGCCGGGGGCGACGGCAACCGCGAGCGCCATTGGAAACGCAGCAGCGATGACGATGCCGATATAGGGGATAAAGCGCAGCAGCATTGCCACGATCCCCCACAACGCGGCGTTGGGAATCCCGATGATCGCGAGCCCGATGCCGATCAGCGTGCCTTCGACGGCGTTGACCGCCAGCTGCGAGATCAGATAGCGGCTGACCCGCTCTGCCGCCTCGTTCATCGCCTCGGTGGTGCGATGCAAATCGCTGCCGCCGGCAAGCCGCAGCAGGCGATCGCGCAGCACCTCGCGTTCGAGCAGGATAAACACGACCAGAACGATCACCAACCCGGCCATCGCCAGCGGCTCCAGCAGCGGGCCAAGCACGGTTTCGGCGATCTGCAGCGGCGTCAGATCGGGCTGCTCGATCTGCACCGGGAGCGGGTTGAGCGGTTCAGCCGCGCCGCCGGTGGTCGAACCCGAACCCCCAGCCGGCGAGGCCGGAGCGGTTTCGGACCGCTTCAGCATCGTGGTGATCTGGTGAAGCTCCGCGGCCATACGTTGCAGCGGGATTGCCTTCGGCAGCGCGCGCAGCTTTGCCGCGATATTCGCCTCATATTCG
Organism: Allostellaceae bacterium; assembly: GCA_035509615.1. GTDB lineage: Bacteria > Pseudomonadota > Alphaproteobacteria > ATCC43930 > CGMCC-115725 > AP-15. The sequence continues at coordinate 19,614 of DATJLK010000139.1, forward strand.
GGCAGCTGCGGCGCGAGCAGGGAAACCTCTTCGGCGACGATCGCCCCGAAAGCAAAGATCGCGAGAAACGCGATAATAACCGTGGCCGCCACCGCCGTCACCCGGCCGGCGCGCAGCCGTCGCAACAGCCGCACCGCCGGCGCCAACAGGAAGCTGAGCAGCACCGCGAGCGCAAACGGAACCAGTACTTCGCGGCCAAAATAAAGCGCCGCGACCACCACCCCCGCGGTCAGGAAAGTCAGCATGCCGGTGACGCTGCGCGGCTGGTCTTCGTTGCGGATGCGCGCGGTGCCGGCGGGCCGATCGGACATTTGGACCACTTGCCAAGTCGCTTTCAATCAGAGGCGAACACCCGATGAACGACTGACCGGCCCACTTCTCCCGGCGATAGCCAGCAGAACATCCGCGGCGGGAGATCATCGCATACCGGGTTCCAATCCGCAGCGATGGTCATGTCGCTGGGATGCGTGGCCTCATCCGTATGGCTGCCGTGGTGCCGCTGATTTCCCGCGCGGCGGGGATGCCGTCGGGATGATCGGCCGGAGGCGGCTTCGAAGGCCAACGGATCTCCCAAACGACTCACCGATGCGATCGACAGCCTCATCGGCGTCGCCGAGGCAGGATTGCGATCGCTTGGCATGCCGCGCTGTTCCGCCGCGTACGCCGCGCGGCGCGGGCCAGTGCGGAACAGCAGACGCCGCAGCTTCGGATTGGACCCGCGTCAGTCGAGCTTGGCGACCAGGGGTGCCAGGAACTCCCGCAGTACCGGTGACCATTTGGCATGCTCGGGGCCGCTGGCCGAGTGGCCGAGATTGCTGTCGATCTCGAAATAGTGGGCGTCGACCCCGGCGGCGGCAAGATCGCGCATCACCCCGGGCGCCAAACCCGGCGGGAACAAGACGTCGCTGCGGCATAGTACGTACAGCACCTTGGCGCGAATCTTGGCGAAATCCTTCACCGTATCAAAACCGATCGTGGCGCGGCGCAGGATCACCAGCGAATTGGCGTCCCAGTTGCGCGCCCAATCGGCGGCGAGCTGGCGGATCGCTGCTTCGCGCGCCGCCTTGTCCGGGAAACGGCCGGCAAGCTGCTCATCATAGCCGTAGCGCATCAGGGTCTCGAACCGCATTTGGGTCAACACCGATTTGGCGCCGCCGCGCCCGTAGTAATGCCCACCATGCCATTCGGGGTCGGTGGCGAGCCGGGCTTCGAGTTCGGCAAGGCTCTTCTCGGCATTCTGCGAGCGGGGGGCGGTCACCACCGCGGCGATCGCATCCATCATGTCGGGGTAGGCGACGGCCCATTGGAATGCCTGGTAGCCGCCATAGGACGGACCGGCGACGGCGACCAGATGGCGCACGCCGAGGCTGTCGAGCAGCGCTTTTTGCGCGGCGACGATGTCGCGCACCGTGATCGCCGGGAAATCCGGGCCATAGGGTCTGCCGGTGTGCGGGTTGCGGCTGGCGCCATTGGTCGAGCCATAGGACGACCCCAACATGTTCGAGGCGACGACAAAGAGCCGGTTGGTGTCGATCGCCTTGCCCGGTCCGATCAGCCCGTCCCACCATCCCGGCTGGTTGCCGTTTGCCCGGTTGTGACCGGCGGCGTGATGACTGCTGGTATAGCCGTGGGTGATCAGCACCGCGTTGCGACCATCGGCGGCGAGCCGGCCATAGGTCTCGTAAGCGATGGACACCTCCGGCATCACTGCGCCGTTTTGTAGGCGAAAGTCGCGGATCATCAAGTTGTGGTCCTCGACGACGCCGAGATCGGTGGTGCGAGCGGCGGCTGCGGCGGACATGGTCTTCCTCCCAACCCTGGTTATCTTAAAATTCTGCCATGTGGTGCTGCCGGGTGTCACGCGGGCACTTTCGCGCGCGGTGGCCGGCGCCTAGACTGGCCCGGTGAAACCCGCTTCCGGCCTCCTTTCGGTTCTGCTGCTCGGCGCCTGCACCGGCTCCGGCCCGGCGCCGGTGCCGGATAATCAGATCCGCGCCGATTTTCCCGCGGGCGGCATTGCCAACCAGATCGAGGTGACCGCGATCGATCGACTGCCGTTGCGCGCCGCCGAACTCGTCGCCCCTGACGGCCATACCACACCCGCAGTATCGATCACCTCGAACCCGGCGCCGACCACGACCTTTTCTTCGGAATTCGCGAGCGGCGCCGGTTCCGGACCCGGTTACGGGGTCAGCAGCATCGGATCGAATGCGCTGACGCCCAGCATCGTCGGGGCGGCCACGGTAACCCAGACCAAGCTGCTGGCGATCGTCTCGACCGCCTCGATCCAGCTGCCCGACCCGGTCGCGTATCAGCGCGGCTGGCAGCACTACAAGATCCGCCTGGTCCTGGGGACGCCGCCCGACCAGGAGACGCGTGAGATCGCCGCCCCAGCGCCCCCAGCCGGAGGCTAGATTCCTGATTTGTTCTTGACACCGCCATTCCTATCGGCTATCTTCGACCACTAGCCACAATAGAAATTGTCGATGTCAGCGGGCGATCGATTGAGGAAGAGCTGGGGAACGCGCATTCGCAGCGTCCCGGTTGAGGCCGCCTCTGACTTTGGCAAAGCCGGGTTGGTTCTCGGCAGCGGTACCGTGCTGGCACCGCTCGAGGTTGATGCCTCCGGCCGGCCGACACTCGCCATCGACGGTAACGAACAGCGCCTATTGGCACTGCTGGCCATCGCCTACCGTCGGGCGATAGCACCGGGGGTCATCGCGCATATTCGCCGCGCTTCCGAGAAATACGCGTGCGGTGAGACCGCTCTTGCCCTGATCCATCCCGCCCGTCGCGGGCTTGCACCAGCTCGATGATCCGGATGCGGCGGCATATCGGCTCGACATTGGCGATGCGCTGCTCGAAGACGGTTTCGCCCCACGCGATTTGCTGAAAACCGCCGGCATCGATCCGACCTGTCTCGATGGACTGGGCAAGAGCTTTAATGTCTCAGAGCCGCGTATTCCCGCCGGCTACGGCGTCGAAAGCGGCGAATGGACCAATGGTGATGTGTCGGGGACCAGCCCCACCGCTACGCGGCAACCCCAGGACGAATACCGGACCGGCAATCCCGACAAGTTCTTCGATACCCTTTATGACCCGGTCCACGCCCTCGCCCGACGGCTCGACATTGACGAGACTTGGCTGCTCGGCCTCGCCGCGCATGAGAGCGGCTATCTCGACAAACACAATCGCGATCTTAACGACCCGTTTGGCGTCACCCATGGCGGCGGTGTTAACGTAGCCTACAACTCGATTGCCGACGCCATAGCATATTGGGAGCGGCGGTACGGCCCGGCAGTGCAAGGTGCCACCAGCGCGCAAGATTTCGCTGATAAGCTTTTTGCTGCTGGTTACAACAGCACAGACCCGATGTGGAGAAAGAATGTACTCCGCGCCATCGACCCTATACCTGGACGCCTGTCCGGCTGGCGTTCCAGGAGGGCAGGATATGATAAGCTCTGTACCGATCGTAACAGTTGTTCTCTTCTTATTTACCGAGGCATTTGCACTAGATGACATGCCTGTAGCGAATTCGTCTATTTATATTAACTCAGATTACCAATTTTCAGCATGGTTACCCGCAGGGTTTTTAGCACGTGTTGATGAAAGTACAAATCATGGCGTAGCAATCTTATTGGATCGTACCAAGATATGTGATGGTAATTACTTTCAATCCCCGGGGATATTTATCAACGCCGATTACAACACAGCCGAAATCGGCACTACGGCGGCGGCCCTGGCGGCAGCCGAATGCCGCTGGGACGGTGCCAAAGATATTGTCTGGCTGCACGGCGAAAAGATTAGTGGGCGCGAGGCGGCGGGTTGCCGGCGCCGATTAGATGATGGCCGTATCCAAGTCACCTGGATCGTGTTGCGCAAAACTGACGAAAACCCGTTGACCTGGATCCAAATCAGCGCCGACCTGATCACAACACCGGCACGTTACGCGGGCGATATGCGGGTCTTTGGCCAGGTCCTCCCGGGGATCTGGGTGCATCCCGACGGCCCGCATTACTAAAGTCTTATCGAGGCGACGTGTCGGGTGCAGCGCGGGACGCAGCGATCTGCCGACATCACGCCGCGGCGAGCTGGCGGGGACGATAGATCGCGGTGTGGGCGATGCGCGCGATCGGGGTGGTACCGTTGGCGTAGACCAGCACGTCGAGCGCCACGAAGCGATGACCCTTATGCTCGTAATTGCCGGTGATCAGGGCCTTGGCCGATAATTCGTCATCGATGTGGGCCGCGGCGAAGTGCTCGATCCGGCTGCCGACATGCATCCACGGTCCGAGGGTCACGTTGTGGCGCAACGCCCAGTTGCCGATGTGCAGCAGCGTGCCGGGATGGACTAGCCCGGCCTCGGCATAGAGCGGCAGGCTTTCGCGGATGTCGCGCAGATATTGCCGGGCTTGCGGATGGCTGACCCGGAACGGATGGATCGCCAGCCAGCGGCCGACCGGGAGGCTCGTTTCATCGGCCGGCGGCCGTTCGTCGGCCGGAACCGGCGGTGTCGGCGCCTCGGCAAAAATCGCCGGAACAACAGCCGGGCGGCCGGGCAGTCCGGCGCTGCCGCTGGCGCATAGCTCGCCGCGGCATTCGAGGCGCAGATCGAGGCCGGTCGCGGTTTCGCTCGCAGTCACCGTAACCAGGTCGCCGTCATAGACCGGTTTGATCAGCCGGCACTCGGCGTCGCCGCGCTCAAGCCAGGCGCTGCCCCAACGCGCCGCCGGCAGATGCGTCACATAGGCGTAGACCTCGACCCCCGGCACCAACCCGCCCTTGAAGCCAAACCGGCGGGCGACCGCGTCGTCATGGATCTTGTTCTCGGATTCCCTGGCGGTGTTGAAGGCCTCGATCTGATAGGGGCCGAGAGGCGATTGCGGCATGGTTCGGATGTCCTCGCTCGGATATAAGCCTCAAATATAGGCTGGGTGCGGCGAGACCGCGCAATTCCTTTGACAAGGGGGCCGCAATGGACAGCAACCTTCCCGAATACGAGCTTTTCGCGATCCGCTATGCCGAGCGCGACGCTCGCCGCAGCGACCATTTTATCGGTGGCGACCCGCATGACGGACCGATGCCGATGGACTATTTCGTGTGGGCGGCGATCGCGCCTGAGCGCAGCTTTGTCATCGACACCGGCTTTACCGCCGAGGTCGCGGCAGCGCGCGGTCGCCGCCACCTGCGCTGCCCGGCCGAGTCACTGGCGCTGGTCGGCCTCAACCGCAATACCATCGCCGATGTGATCCTGACCCACCTGCATTACGACCATGTCGGCACCTTCCACCGCTTTCCAAAGGCCGAGTTCCACCTGCAGGAAAAGGAGCTGCACTACACGACCGGCCATCACATGCGCCACCCGTTCCTCGCCCGCTCGTTCGAGGCCGAGGATGTCGTCGGCATCGTCCGGCTCAATTTCGCGCGCCGGGTGCGACTCTATAACGGGCCGGCCGAACTGGCGCCGGGGATCAGCATCCACCCGGTCGGCGGTCACACGCCGGGGATGCAGTTCGTGCGCGTGCATACGCGACGCGGCTGGGTCGTGCTCGCCTCCGATGTGACCCATTATTACGAAAACATGGAAACGGGCCGCCCGTTCACCGCCGCGTTCAACATCGGCGACATGCTCGACGCCTACGACGCGCTACGCGCCAATGCACCCTCGCCGCAGCACATCATCCCCGGTCACGACCCGCTCGTCATGCGCCGCTACCCGGCGGCAAAACCCGAACTCGAAGGCGTCGTCATCCGCCTCGACGTGCCGCCGCGGGAATAGCCGCCGGCCGTCCGCCGCGATGGTTCAGGCCGGGCGCATGTACAATCGGGCGGCTGCGGCGCCCCCATGCCGACGATCCTGACCCTTGCTGTCGACGATGCCGAAACCGCACCTCATTTTCCCTGGCTCGCCGACGCGCCGCTTGGCCCGGGCTAACCCTCATGTGACTCGAGGATGTGTCTGTGCAGTTCGGCGGTCAGGCTTTCGATGCGTTCGGCCAGCGCCTTGGCGGTCGCGGTCAGTTCGGTGTTCTGCTTTAGCATTTGCACCAACAGCGCCGTCTGCTCGGCGGCGACGCGCTGGCGTTCTTCGCTGGCTTGGTGCAGCACCTCGCGGTGCTGCGCATCGGCCATCGCCATGGCCTTGTCGCGATCGGCCTGACGCGTCTGCGCCAATAGGATCAGCGGTGCGGCATACGCCGCCTGCAGGCTGAAGGCGAGATTTAACAGGATGAAGGGATAGACGTCGAAGACCCACCATCCGGCGACGTTGACGACGATCCACACTCCCACGATCACCGTCTGGGCGACCAGGAACACCGGCGTGCCGAAAAAGCGCGCGAACGCCTCCGCCTTCAGCGCGAACCAGTCGTCGCCAAACACCGATGACAGATGCGCATGCGGCAGATGGAACCGGTAGAACGCGTGGTCGCGAGTTGTTGAGCGCCCCGCTCCGTCCTGGTCCAGGGCATTGCCGCTGCTCATCTTCGCTATCCTCCCCGCCATTGTTCCGGCAACCTGCCGCTCGACTGTGCTGGATGACTGACAAACTCGATTCGGCGGAAAGTAAACCCTGGGTTCGCAGAGTTTATGGCGGGTGAATCGACTTGGCTCGGCTTTCGCCCCCTCGTCATCAATTGCAGAGCGCGCGGCGGCCGCGGCGCCAGACGCTTTTCTAGGCCGTCGGCACTGTTTTATTTGAGCTCGCGCAGGCGATTGCGGCTCAGCCGGGGCGTTCGAGGACGGCGTTGAAGAGTTCGGTGCGGCGCTCTTCCAGGTTGCGGGCGGAGTTGTGGAACATCGCCCGCCAATCGGGACCAAGGATCAGATGGGTGCCCAGCGGCGGCGGCGCGGTCTCGGTATCGCGCGCGCGCCTCGCGGCGGCCGACAATGCCTCCGGCGTCGTGTCCTGCCAAACCAGCACGCGGAAGCCGGCGGCTTCAAGCTTGGCGCGCGTTTCAGCCGCGGAATAGAGGAAGCTGATCGCCGGCTGGCGCGCCCATTGCACCGGGAAATGCGGTGGCCCGCCCGGGCCGGCGGCGACCTCCTGCAACGCGAGCTTACCGCCGGGTTTTAGCACCCGCCACATCTCGCGGTACATACGGTCGCGGTCGGCGATGTTCATTGCCGCATTCTGTGACCACGCCACGTCGAAGCTGCCGTCGCCAAACGGCAAGTCGAGGGCGTTGCCCTGGCGGTAATCGACCCGATCCGCGAGCCCGGTGCGGCGGGTCAGCATCTCGGCGATGCGGACGAATTCGGCGGTCAGATCGACGCCGTTGACCCGCACGCCATAGCGCCAGGCGAGAAATCGCGACGGCCCGCCGAGCCCGGAGCCGACATCGAGTACGCGTTCGCTGCCGGAGAGACCCAGCAGTTCGGCGAGCCGGACCGTCGCCGGCCGCTGCCCGCCATGGAATTCGTCGACCGGTGCCAGGTCGTCGGGGGTCAGATGATCGATGTCTTTGCCGATGCCGCGCAACGCCGCGAGGATGACTTCGCCGAGGTCACCACTCGTATAGTGCTGTTCGACCGGGTTGCCCGGCATGTCGATCCTCCCGCAGGGGCCAAGCTCGCCGTCAACTTAGTCAAGTTGCACTCGAAAGGCGAATGGAGATCCGGTTGCTACGTCGCGGCCGTGAAGTCGACGGCGGCTGAAAGACCGGCTCTCCTCCCCGCCCGATGGCCGGCGCGGTCTGCGCCGTTCATACCGTGCTGGTCCTGTAAATGACCGAGCCATGACGCGGACGGATTGCAACCGGCACCCCTGACCCAATCGGGCAGCAGGTTCTGCTCGGCTTTTCGATAGCCGCCCTCGCCCTCTTGCCGGGGCTGTCATCGTGTCGTTTGCCTGGGCGAGCCGGCCCGCCACCAATCTGCTCCGCCACCGGGAGAGCATCGAAATGACCCATGCGCGCACCAGGCCGAGAGGGCAACAACGGACCTACGGGGTTCTGGTCGGCACGATCCGGGACGGGCAGGACGATCGCGGCGGGCGATCGCCGCATTATCAGATCTGGATCGAGGCCGATCGCGATTACCGGGCGGCGGTCAATGTCAGATCAGTCGACGGGAGCGACGTCGTCGCCCATTACGATCCCAACTTCACCAACCCGACAAAGCTCGATCTGCCAAGCGTTGCCGCCGGGCCAGCCGGCTTCACCTGGTTGGAGACCGGTCCCGATGGCGACGGCCTCGATTATCTTCACGACGGTTTGTTTCCCATTGGTGCGATGGCCCCCATTCCTGCTGATGGTCAGGGCGTGACCTTGGGCAACCTGTTGGATGGCCAAGTAGAACGGGCGAAAGCCGATCAAGCCGCCGTCATTGTCATTTTTGGCCAGTTCTTTGAAGATCAGGGCAGCGATCGGACATTTGGCTTTTCGCCGGAGCTCGGCGTTCACGACGTGCACATGATGCAGGGCAACACCGAAAGCTTCGCCGACGACAACCGCATCAATGGCGACGGTGCATTGTTCATCCGGTTTTCGGGCGGCGAGACCGTCGCCTTGTTCATTCGTTTCAGCGAACAATCGACGACGACGGACCAGAACGGGTATCCGATTTGATCGCTCGCCTAGTCTCTGCCGGCGGCGCGGGCGATGATATCGGCCGGCCCAGGACGGCATTATGCTGGTATTATCGGATATCGGGGAGAACGCCATGGCGGGGTTGCTCGACGGGAAGGCCGCGCTGGTTACCGGCGGCGGTGGCGGGATCGGACGAGCGACAGCACTTGCCTTTGCCCGCGAGGGAGCGCGCGTCGCGGTCGCCGATTACGTCGCCGAAACCGCGGCCGAGACCGTAGCGATGATCAATGCCGCCGGCGGTCAGGCGATCACCTTGACCGGTGACGTGACCCGCGACCGCGACGTCAAGACGATGCTCGACGATGCGATCGTTGCCTTTGGCCGGCTCGATTGCGCCTTCAACAATGCCGGCATCGCCCCCTACCAGGTCGACGCCAGCGGCAAAAAGACCGCGGAATGGTCGGAAACCGCATTTGACCGAATGATTGCGGTGAATTTGAAGGGCGTGTGGCTGTGCATGCGCGCGGAAATCCGGCAGATGCTGACCCAGGGCGGCGGCGCCATCGTCAATACCGCATCGATCGCCGGACTGATCGGTCTCGTCACCTCCTCGGCCTATGTCGCAGCCAAGCATGGCGTCATCGGGCTGACCAAAACCGCGGCACTCGAATATGCCGAGGCCGGCATCCGGGTAAATGCGGTGTGCCCCGGCTTTATCGAGACGCGAATGACCGAGGAGACGATGCGCCGCCGCGGCGAGACGATCCTGGCGCAGATCCCGGCGAGGCGGATGGGGCGTGCGGAAGAGATCGCCGAGATGGTCGTCTGGCTCTCTTCCGACCGGGCGAGCTATGCTACCGGTGTCGCCTACAACGTCGATGGCGGCTGGATGGCGGTGTGACCGCGCGTGCAGCGGAGGCAGCAGCATGGGTGAATTTGCGTTGGGGCAGGCGGTGCCGCGGTTCGAGGATCCACGGCTGTTGCGCGGCGGCGGCCGCTATGTCGACGACATGGTATTGCCGCGCATGGTCTATGGCTATGTACTGCGCTCGCCTTACGCGCACGCCTTGATACGCTCGATCGATACCGGGGCGGCAAAGGCGGCGCCGGGGGTGTTGGCGGTGCTGACCGGCGCCGATTGGGAGGTTTCGGGCTGGGGCGATCTGCCGGTGCCGCGTGGGCTGCGCCTGCGCGACGGCTCGCCGGCGTTCCGCCCGCGCTTTCCGGCACTGGTCAAGGATCGGGTGCGCTGGGTCGGCGATTACGTCGCCTTTGTCGTTGCCGAAACGCGCCACCAGGCCGAAGACGCGGCCGAACTGATTATGGTCGATTACGAGCCATTGCTGGCGATTGTGTCGACCGCGGATGCGGTCGAACCCTCCGCACCGCTCGTCTGGGAGGACGCACTCGGCAATGTCGCGTTCTTTCACACCGAGGGCGATGCTGCCAAGACCGAGGCAGCGATCGCTGGTGCGGCCCATGTCGTTCGCCGCCGGCTCGTCGTCAATCGCGTGACTGCGGCGGCGATGGAGCCGCGCGGGGCGATCGGCGACTACAATCCCGCCGCCGATCACTACACGATCTATACGACCCTGCAGCGCGTCCATTCTTATCGCGCCGAATTGGCGACACAGGTCATGAAGGTGCCGGAGAGCCATGTGCGCGTCGTCGCCGGCGATGTCGGCGGCAGTTTTGGCATGAAATCGGCGATCTACAACGAGGTGGCGCTGGTCTTGCTGGCGTCGAAACTGGTCGGCCGCCCGGTCAAATGGACCAGCACCCGCTCCGAGGCGTTTCTCGGCGACGCCCAGGCGCGCGACAATGTCAGCGACGCCGAACTGGCGCTCGACGCCGATGGGCATTTTCTCGGCTTCCGGGTGCGCACGATCTCGGCGGTCGGCGCTTATCCGCAAACCGGGTCCAACGCGTTTATCGGTAATCTCGGCACACTGGCCGGGGTCTACCGCACGCCGGCGGTGCGCGCCGAGGTCACCGCGGTCTATACCAACACCAACCCGGTGCGCCCCTATCGCGGCAATGGCCGGCCCGAATTCGCCTATGTCATCGAGCGCATGGTCGATGACGCCGCCGACGAACTCGGCATCGATCCGGTCGAGTTGCGCCATCGCAACATGATCCCGCCCGAGGCGATGCCGTTCAAATCGGGGCTGACCTTTACCTATGATTGCGGCGAATTTGGCAAGAACCTCGACATGGCGTTGCGGCTCGCCGGGGCGGAAGGTTTTGAGCGGCGCCGCGCCGAGGCCCGGGCCCGCGGCAAGTTGCGCGGGCTCGGCATCTCAAATACGGTCGAGCGCGCCGCCGCCGGCGGGTACGAGGCGGCCGAGGTGCGGTTTGACCGCAGCGGCACGGTTACTCTGGTGACAGGGTCGGTGACCCAAGGCCAGGGCCACGAAACCGTCTACAAGCAATTGCTGTGCGACCGGCTCGGCATCGACCCCGAACGGGTGCATTATGTCCAGGGTGATACCGACAAGGTGGCGAATGGCGAAGGCACCGGCGGCTCGCGCTCGGCGGCACTCGGCGGTTCGGCGGTTTACCTCGCGACCGAAAAGATCTTGACCAAGGCCAAGATGATCGCCGGCCACCTGCTCGGCGTCGAGCCGGAGGAGGTCAAGTTCGAGGACGGGCTGTTTACCGCCCCGCGCTCGAACCGGGCATTGTCGGTGGCCGAGATCGCGGTCGAATCGTTCAATCCGCCCAACCTGCCTGACGACATGGAGCCCGGGCTGATCGCCGGCGCCACCTTTACCTCAAAGCAGCAGAATTTCCCGAACGGCAGCCATATTTGCGAATTGGAGATCGATCCCGACACCGGCGCGGTCGAGATCCTGCGCTACAGCGTTGTCGACGATGTCGGCACGGTGATGAACCCGCTGCTGCTTCACGGGCAAATCTGTGGTGGCGTCGTGCAGGGGATCGGGCAGTTGCTGATGGAGGATATCCGCTTTGACCCCGAGACCGGCCAGATGCTGACCGGTTCGTTTATGGACTACGCGATGCCGCGCGCCGGTGATCTTTGCGGCTTTGATCTTGGCAGCAACCCGGTGCCGACCAAGACCAACCCGCTCGGTGTCAAAGGTGCCGGCGAAGCCGGTGCGGTCGGGGCAATGCCGGCGGTCGCCAACGCGCTCGTCGATGCGCTGGCTCCGCTCGGCATCCGTCATGTCGAGATGCCGGCCACCCCCGAGCGGCTGTGGCGCGCAATCCGCGCCGCCCGGCAATGACCAACCGTACGCCCCGAACGGCTCGCGCGTATCAACGTCGGAACTGGTGATGTCGCACCACCATCCCGCGGGCGACAGGCCGAGCTAAACCGGGCGAGACCGCTCCGGACGGCGGCGGTTCAGGCCTTGTCTTGCCGTGATCGCCGATTGGGCCGGGATGATCAAAGCGCCCGGCGCTCCGAGCCGTCTACGCCGTAGATTGCTGCAGGTGGGCTAGCAGGCACGATCGACGCTTCCTTATTCCAGAGAAGTTGAACAAGTCGCGAAGATGGCCGGCCGTCAGAAGGCGAATTTCGGTTGCGGATTGAGGCCTGAAGTGTAGAGCCCCCAATGCGGCCCCCAGGCGCCCTCTTTTGTTTTCCACGGCTCGTCAAACATTTCGAACCAATAGGTGTCGAGCGCCCAATGCGGCGCTGTTGCTCCGGACAAGAAGCGTTTTGTCGTCTGGTAATTGATCCTCTCGTTGTCGGGCGTTGTCGGCGAGTGGTCATTATCCCCGCCAGCGCTGGGCCAGCCGATTTCCGCGATCACGATCTTTTTGCCACGCGCGACGACCTGTTTTAAGCCGTTGTCCCATGACCAGTTCATGTTGTTTGTGATGTTGTCAGGGGATGGAGCCCCTTCGTTTTTCTTGGCATACCAGGGATAGACCGTCAAATACACGACACCGTCACAATTATCGATCACGTTAGCCCAAGGTGCAGAGACGGGCGAGTCGAATTGCAATACCGTGCCGCTGAAACAGCTGGTGACCCTTATGCTCCTGATTGCGGCATACTGGCTCAGCTGCAATTGCTGTTTTGCGTATTTAATGTAGTTTAGGATCACCGCTGGATCCAAAGGCGCTTTGTCATCGGTCCGGTTGACCTCATTGCCGATTATCAAATCGGCAACGGTATTCGCGCCGGGATGGGCGAAAGTGTCATCGAGTGCCTGGGTCAGCGCCTGATCAATCAAAGTGTTGTTCGGCACGTTGTTGTCGATCCAAACTCCGAGCCCTACCTTCAGCCCGTATTTCCCGGCCCGAGCCACATTATGACTGTCACCGGACCCCGCCGCATAAGTGCGGATGTTGGTAAACCCTCTCGCCTTGATGATCTTCATGTCGGCGTCAACCTCCGCAGCCGGGATGTCATGCGGGGGTGGCGAATTGGTTCTGTGGTACGGCGAATAGCAAACCCCGAAAAAGGGCATTGAATTCTCCTTTAAGCTCGGATTAAGGATAGGGCGCCGGGATTCGCCAGTTACCGGTACTTGGCGCCTGGGTAGCGCTTTTGACCATCCCACGCAATGGTCAAATCGCCAATGCCGTGAGCAAAGAGCGACCGAATCCGCCGTTGGCGTGTGGCCTGACGGCGAAGCGTCCTGGCTTGCCCGGATCACCTTGATTGGTCGGATTGAGGCACACCTCTCCCCTCGTTGCCCGGTGCGACCAGCCTCCTAGATGCCGCGGACGGTTTCGGCGATCAGCCAGTCGACGACCGCGGCGAGCGCTTCGGCGCGGCCGGCGCCAGCGGCGAGCGCCGCCTCGAACACCGCGATCTGGCGGTGGGCGCTGGTGCCGCGGGCGAGGATGTCGCGGGCATGTGCGGCTTCGGCCTCGCAGCCGAAATGGCGGGCGTCCGGTTCGATCAAGTTCAGGATCTCCGCCAGCAACTCGCCATAGGACACGATCGCACCGCGGCCAAAATCAACCAGGCCGCGATCGGTGCCATGGCGCTGCGCCCGCCAGCGGTTCTCGTCGATCAGCATGCGGGCATAAAGCCGCCAGCGCTGGTTTTCCCGCTTCAGTCGCCACAGCATGCGCAACAGGCAGCGAAAGAGCGCGGCGATCGACACGGCGTCATCCAGCGAGGTGCAGCTGTCGGTGATGCGCATTTCCAGGGTCGGGAAGCGCTCGCTCGGCCGCAGATCCCACCACAGTTTGGTTGCGTCGTCGATGAGCCCGGCGCGGACCAGGATGTCGACATGGCGGCGATATTCGCCCCAGCTGTCGAACCGCTCGGGCATCCCGGTGCGCGGCAATTCATCAAATACCGCCAGCCGATAGGATTTGAGCCCGGTATTCTCGCCGCGCCAGAACGGCGAGGAGGTCGACAGCGCTAGCAAATGGGGCAGAAAATAGGATGCTTGGTTCAGGAGATCGATGCGCAATTCGTCATCGGGCAGGCCGACATGGACATGCAGGCCGCAGATCGCGAGCCGGCGGCCGACCCCTTGCAAGTCATCTTCGAGATCGGCATAGCGGCGGCGTTCGGTGGTCTTTTGCGCATCCCAGCGGGCGAACGGATGGGTTGCCGCCGCGATCGGCGCCATGTCGTAGCTTGCGGCGACTTCGGCCACGGTCCGCCGCAAATGGCAGAGATCGGCGCGCGCCTCGCCGAGGCTGGTGCACACGCGGGTGCCGATCTCGATCTGCGAGCGCAGGAACTCGGGACTGACCTGGCCGGCAAGCAACGCCTCGCACCGGGCCAGCATTTCGGGTGGCGGATCGTCGACGACATCGCGCGTCGTGCGGTCGACGAGGAAATATTCTTCTTCAATGCCGAGGGTGAATTCGGGATCAGCCATCGCCGTCGCCTGATTCGGCGCTTGCGTCGACCGCGCGGCGCGGCGCAAACTTCGCACCAATCACCTTAACCTGGAGGAGACGGCGATGATTTACGAAGTCCGCACCTACACCCTGCGCCCCGGGACCGTGGCCGAATTTGAAGAACGCTATGAAAAGCGGCTGCCATCGCGTCTGAGACACTCGAAACTGGGGGCGTTCTGGCACACCGAATTCGGGCCGCTCAATCAGGTGGTTCACGTCTATCCCTATGACGATTTGCAGCACCGCACCCGGGTGCGCGCCGAGATGGCGCAAGACGCCGAGCGCAACGCGATGCCCGGCGGCGGCGAGTTCATCGTAGCGCAGGAAGCCGAGATCATGAACCCGGCGCCGTTCATGCGCGCGCTCGGCAGCCGCGATTACGGCACCGGCAATGTCTACGAGATGCGCACCTATACCTATGCCCCGGGCGACATCCCGAAAGTACTGGCAGCGTGGGGCAAGGCGATCGAGGCGCGCGAGCGGTTCTCGCCCTTGGCGGCGTGCTGGTCCAGCGAACTCGGCGCCTTAAACAAGTTCATCCATGTCTGGGTCTACAAGGATTTGAACGAACGCGCCCGGGTGCGGGAAGAATCGCGCCGGCCCGGTGGCGCCTGGCCGCCGCAGGCCGGGGTGCGTCCGGTTCGCCAGGAAAACAAGCTGCTGATCCCGGCCTCGTTCTCGCCGGTCCGCTAGGAGCAGGATCGCATGAAACGGAAACAGAGCGTCCGTTTCATGCGTCAATCCTGCTCTCGCTTCCAAGGGTGAGACCATAATTCACGTATCGGATCGGAGCGCCGGGGCGCTTTGATCCGATATGGTCATGGTCTAGTGGCCGCATCCGCCCCGCCGCCATGCTTGGCTAAGTCGCCGCGTCGTTCGGCTCAGGCGGCGATCGCCTCGGCTTGGCTCAGGAAGCGGCGGTTGGGCTGGCTGCGCGGCCGCGACCCGAGCCGCTCATTGGCAAGGGAAAGAGCGACGGCGCGCTGACCGGCGCGCGCAGCAGCCTCGGCCAGGGTCCAGTCGACGACGTCGCGTTGCGCGTGGCTGCCGCCGATCTGCCATAAATCGACGCGTACCGGCAGCAACAGCTCGACCGCCCGATCGTAGGCGCCGCGGTGAAACGCGATCAAGCCTTCGACGATCGGAATCCCAACACCGCGATAGAGGCTGGCGGCTTCGGCGGCGCTGGTCGCGGTGTCGCGCATCGTCGCCAGCCGCCGTTCGACCAGCGCTTCGCGGCCGGCACGCAACTCGGCCATTGCCGCGTGAATATCGGCGAACACCAGGCATTTGCCGTCGGCGTGGCCTTGCCATAAATCGGCCTGCTCGCACCAGCGGTCGCCGATGGCGCAGCCGAGAGTGTCGAGTCGCCACAACAATGCCGTGGCGTTGGTCAAGCTCAGCGCCGCCGGGCGCTGGGTCGCGCCGATCGGGCCGTCGTAAAGCGCCAAGGCGGCGTCATATTGACCGAGTTCAAGGTGAAACAGCGCCTTGTGCCACCAGATATGAACCTGGTTCAAATGCGCCGGGCTCGACCACAGCTTTTCGCGCGTCAACATCCAGCCCAACCCGTCTTCCGGCCGTCCGGTCATTTCCATGACATGCGCCACCGTGTGATGCGGCCAGAAACTCAGCGGTTCGCGTTCCGCGGCGGCCCGAGATTCATCTTCGGCGCGGGCGTAATCGCCGGCTTCCTCGAGCCCGAAGGCGTGGAACGCGAGCAGCGTCGCGTAACCCGGCCGGTCCTCCGACCACAACGGCAGAGCGCGCGCCGAGCGATCGCGCAGCCGCGGGAAGCGCCCGAGAAATCCGTCGATCAGAGCCGCCGCCTGATGCGCCATCAGGTCAAATGGATAGTTCATCAAATGCCGCTCGAGCACCGCGACCGCAGCCGACCGCGCCCCCGCCACCAGATGCGAGAGTGCCACCAGATGGGTCTGCTCGCGCTCGTCCAGGCTCAAAGGCCGGACGGCCTCGACCAGCAGCCTGGCCTGGGTCATCAAGCCGGGGTCATTGGCCAGCGCCAATACCCACGCTTTGCCCAAAGACGCCATCGCAAAGCCGGGGGCCATGTCGCGCGCTTTATCGAACAGACCGACCGCGTCGCCGTGGACGAGATGGAACGCCCGCGCCGCCTCATTGTATATCTCAGCCGCCGGCCCGGTGGCACCGGTGAGATGATGTCCCTGGGCGTCTTCGGTCATCGCTGGCTCCATCTGGCTGCACGGGCTGTCGCGCACCCGCTGCGGGCTGACATCACCCACACGGGTGCGGATGATGTTAGTGCGATTCGCAACCGAGCAGCAATCGACCGCTCCGGCGATGACGCGATTTGATCATCCAGCTGCACTGCTGACGCGTTGATGCTTGCTCGGCGCCGGAGCCGCCGCAGCCGCTGCGACGGACTTTGGCATCCCAAGACGTTAAACCGGTGTCAGCCAGCGCCGTTGTCGACGCCCGGGCGCAGTTCAAAATGAATGAATTTCTGGTTAAGCATGGAATTTCTGATTGAGGCCAATAGGCAGGCTTTGTCGCACGCGCCGCGCCGTACAATGGCAAGTGGTGCTGCCGGTCGGATTATGGGCGCTGCCCAGTCAATCAGTATCTGGTTGGCGAACCGGTCGTCTTTGCTGCCGACGCCGCAGACCAGCGCGTCAATCCCTGCGCCGCACTGCCAGAGGATGGTAATCGGTTACAGGCCGTAACGCTTTTCCCTGGTATTGAAATCGTCGCGTAGCGCGCGCCACCCAGTTTCCGTCATCGAGACAGTCCGAAACCTGCCGGCAATGCAGAAGACTGTGAGGGTTGGCCGGCAGTTCGGAGATTCCTCTAAAAAACGGAGCATTCAGACATGTTCGAATCCACGAATGGCCAGCTTGGGAGGCTTCGAGCCGCATTGCTTGCGCATCCGATCTACAGCAGCGTCAAATCCATCGGGGATCTCAGGCAGTTGATGGAAGATCACGTCTTCGCAGTCTGGGATTTCATGGCGCTGCTGAAGCGGCTTCAGCAGGATATCACATGTGTCACGGTGCCGTGGTTTCCGGCCGACAATGCGCGGGCCGCGCGCCTGATCAATGATATCGTCATCGGCGAGGAGACCGACATCGGTCCTGACGGCTCCTATACCAGCCATCTCGATCTCTATCTGCGTGCGATGCGGGACATTGGCGCCAGCACGCAGCAATTCGAGCGGTTCCGCTCGCTGGCATTGATCGGCGTCCCGGTCGAAGCGGCGCTGATGCGGACAGGCGTTCCAGCTCACGTCCAGACCTTTGTAGCGAAGACCATGGCGCTGGCCAATGCCGGCACGACGGAAGAGGTCCTGGCGGCCTTCTTTTATGGCCGCGAAGACATCATCCCGGAGATGTTCCGCCGGCTTCTCAACACGCTTTATGGTATTGACCACGACAGCAACCGGCTGCGCCATTTCATCTACTACATCGATCGGCATATCGAGCTCGATAGCGACAGTCATGGCCCAAAGGGCCGCGAGTTGCTCGCAAATATGGTTGGGAACTCGCCTGATCGGGATGCGCGGGCCTGGCGTGCCGCATGCGGCAGCATCGAAGCCCGCATCCGATTGTGGGACGGCACATTGAGAAAGCTTGGCAGTGACAGCAAGACAGCGCGCCTGGCCAAGCCCCAGCCGCGGTCTGACCAAAGCGCGAGAACGGCAATGTCCGCCGCAATCGAGCAGGTCTGATCGGAACGGCGCGTCCAACAGACGCTCACCGGTCTCAGACGGCGACTGTGCGATGGTCGTATTAGGGGTGTAACGCGTTTCCTGCGTTCTGAAATTCTATTGTAACCGGGATGCGATGATTTGCAGTCTCGGGTGCATTGGAGAACAGCGGCTATGAACGATTTCCTGGGCAGGCGTGCGGTTGTGATCGGTGCGGGCATCGGCGGGTTGTCGGTCGCCGGCGCTCTGGCAGAATATTTCGAACGGGTTGAGATTTTGGAGCGCGACGGTCTGGCGGATGTTGCCGCCTCGCGGTCCGGCACACCCCAGGATCGGCACCCCCACGGTCTGCTTGCCGGCGGCCTCAAAGCGCTTGACGCCATCCTTCCGGGGTTCGAAAGTGATCTTGCAAGAGCTGGCGCGGTGCGCGCACGGGTCGCTCGAGACGTGCAGTACGAGCGGGCCGATATTGGGGTTCTGCCGCATCGAGATCTCGGCTTGTCGCTGCTCTGCGCTTCCCGGCCACTGATCGAACTGGTGCTGCGACGCCGCGTTGCGGCGATTGCCAATGTGGCAGTGCGGCCGGACTGCCGTGCGACAGAGATCGTGGCGTCGGCTGACGAGACGGTATACGGCGTCCGGTTCGATGCCGGGCCGGGGCGTACCGGCATTCTGGAGGCTGATCTGGTGGTCGATGCGTCCGGCCGGGCGGCGTCCACATTGGCCTTGATCGATGCTCTCGGCTGGCAACGGCCGGCGGCAACCGAGGTTGGCGTCGACATCAATTACGCCACGGTGGTGGTGCCGATCCCCGGCAATGCGCTATCCGACTGGAAGATCGTCCTGACCCAGCCCGACCCGCCTGGTCTGCCGCTACACGCGGTATTGGTCCCGACAGAAAACGACCATTGGATCATTACGATCGCCGATCATCGCGCAATCCTGCGTGTGGAAACCTGGGACGACTTCCTCGATGCCTCACTCTCGCTGATCACCCCGACCATCTTTAACGTGTTACGCTACGCCAAGCCGCCCGCCGGCATCCGGCGCTTCCGCCTTTCAGCGAGTGTCTGGAAGCACTTCGAAAGGTTGCCGCGCCTGCCGCGCGGGGTATTGCCGGTCGCCGATGGGCTGTGCCGGTTCAACCCGATCCATGGTCAAGGCATGTCCTCGGCGGCCTTGCAGGCGCGCTTGCTGCAGGCCGCATTGGCCTCGGCGGCTGGCAAACCGGATCCGATCGCGGCGGTGCAGGCAGAATTCATGGCACAGATCGGCTCGGTGCTGGAGACGCCATGGACGATGTCGACGAGCGCCGACCTCGCTTTCCCGACGACACGCGGTGAACGGCCGCAAAATTTCCTGGAGGCTCGACAGTTCGAAGCCGCCCTGTTCCGCGCCGCGGTTGCCGACCCGGTTGTCCACCGCGCTCTGATGGAAGTCGCCCAGTTGCTGCAGCCTTACAGACGCTTGCAGGAGCCGGAGATCCGCCAGCGGATCGAGTCAGCCGCCGCCAAGGCAGCCGCGTGAACCGTGCAGCGACCCGAACTGAAGACCACCGATCGCAACCCACACCAATCGCAACCCAAAGGATGATTGCCATGGTTCACCGTGGATTTTCACATATCGGCCTGTCGACCCTCGACCTCGACAAAACTCGCGAGTTTTATGAAAGCGTTCTGGGGTTCCAGCCGGTAGTTGCCGATACGATCCAGATCGAGGAGGGCGGATACCTGCGCCACATGTTTTTTGATGTCGGCGGCGGTCAGCTTATCGCCTTTCTTGAGCCCCACGATGTGCCGGGCATACCGACGGATTATGATCCCGGCATCAACCGCGGCCTCGGCGTTCCCGCCGGCTTTTACCATTTTGCCTTCGAGGCCGGTTCGACGACGGCGCTGGCCGGGAAGCGCGACGAACTGAGAGCCAAGGGAGTCGAGACCACCGACATTGTCGATCACGGATGGGCTCGGTCAATCTACTTCAAGGACCCCAACGGTCTGTCGCTCGAATATTGCTGCGTGATCGGCAACCCACCCGCCGGTGCGGCGGCGATGCATGGGAGCTTCACATTGCGCCGCGCCGCGTTGGAGCTCGGCGATGCGATGGTTGCCGAAGTAGCCGCGGCGAAATCGGGGCATGACGGGCGCAGGCGTTAATATCGCCGCGTCACCGCGAGGGAGGTTGGCGGGCAGCGGGGCCGGGCGGAATGGTTCGGCCCCGCTCCACGCCTG
>DATJLK010000140.1:0-6880 GCA_035509615.1 Allostellaceae bacterium
TGGCGCAATTTGGGGATTTCGAGAACGGCCGCGCCGGCGATGACCGGGGTCGCGAGCAGAAACGAAAACCGCGCCGCGTCCTGATGCCGAAGCCCGGCCAAAAGACCGCCGACGATCGTCGCACCCGAGCGCGAGATCCCCGGCAGGAACGCCAAGGTCTGCCACAAGCCGACAATCAGCGCATCGCGCCAGCTGGCGTCGCCGAGCTCGCGCCGGTCGCGCACCTGCAGCGCGCGGCGGCGCAAATGCTCGCCGCCAAACAGGACAAAGCCGTTGACGACCAGAAAAAGGGCTGCGGCCACCGGCGATCCAAAAAGGCGCCGCAGCGGGTGCTCAAAGACAAAGCCGAGCACCACCGCAGGCAGGGTGCCGATAACGAGCAGCGTAATCAGATGGCGCCGCTCGACAACCTCTTGGCCACGCCCGACAAGCGCCAGCAGCAACCCCCACCACTCCCGCCAGAAATACACCAGCAGAGCGGTCGCGGTGCCGACATGCAACACGACTAAAAACGGCAGAAACTGTGGCGAATCCTGATCGATATGCCAGCCGAGCAAAGCCGGCAGGATGACTGCGTGACCGAGACTGCTGACCGGGAACAGCTCGCTCACGCCCTGCACAACGGCAAAAAAAACGGCTTGCAAGAATGTCATCGATCCCCCCAACCAGCGATGCCAAGGCCGGTTCGCCGCTCACCCCACCCTGCCCTGCCCTGCTCCTCGGTCACCGGCCCGCTGCGAGCGCTCGCATCTCACCCCGGTTGGAAAAATGCAAGCAGCACCGATCGACTTTCTGCTGATCGGCGCGGAGCCTGCCGGGGTCGGGCTCAGCGGGAGGGTTCGCGCTCGGTTCGCGGCGACAGCACGCCGCGGCGGATCTGGTCCAGCTCGATCGATTCGAAGAGCGCGCGGAAATTGCCTTCGCCAAAACCCTCATTGCCTTTGCGTTGGATGATCTCGAAGAAAATCGGTCCGATGACCGTGTCGGTAAAAATCTGCAGCAGCAGGCCCTGGCCTTCGCCGGGCGCGCCGTCGATCAGGATGCGATCGCGGCGCAGCCGGGCGAGGTTTTCGCCGTGGCCGCGCACACGGTCGTCGACCGCCTCATAATAGGTGTCGGGGACCGACATGAACCCAATATCGCGCTGACGCAATGTCTCGACCGTCGCATAGATATCGTCGGTGCCGAGTGCGATGTGCTGAATTCCTTCGCCGTGATAGGCTTCGAGATACTCTGCGATTTGTGACTTGTCATCCGCGCTTTCATTGATCGGGATGCGGATCTTGCCGTCCGGGCTGGTCATCGCCTTGGAACGCAATCCGGTCAATTTACCCTCGATATCAAAGTAGCGGATTTCGCGAAAGTTGAAGAGGCGCTCGTAAAACTCGGCCCACAATCCCATCCGCCCGCGATGGACGTTGTGGGTCAGATGATCGATGCGGGTCAGCCCGGCAGGCGCCGCGGGTGTTGCCCCTGCCGATGCAATAAAATCGACATCATAAATTGTGTGCTCGTCATAGCGGTCGACCAGATAGATTAGGCTGCCGCCGATGCCCTCGATTGCCGGAATGTTGAGTTCCATTGGCCCGACTTTGCCATGGACCGGCTTTGCCCCAAGCGAGATCGCGCGTTCATAGGCCTTCGCGGCGTCGGCAACGCGGAACGCGATCGCGCAAACCGACGGGCCGTGCAGCCGCGCGAAGGCCTGGGCAAAGCTCTCTGGCTCGGCGTTCAGTATGAAATTGACGTCGCCCTGCTTGTAGAGGGTGACATGTTTTGAGCGATGGCGTGCGGCGGCAACAAATCCCATGCGCTCAAATAAGGCGGCCAGGGCCTGTGGGTCGGGTCCGGTATATTCGACAAACTCGAACCCGTCCGTGCCCATCGGGTTGTCCCATAGATCACGACGCAGTTTTGTCGTCATCGTCCACCTCCAAAAACCGCAGCCTCGGATGTGGTCGCCCGGTCGCCGCCCGCCAAGATTGGGATTGCCGGTGGCATCCCGCACCTGCCGGCGCGCAATCCGCTTCAAGGCATGACCGGCGGCGTCTGGTGGAGGCGCCTGCAAAGACCCGGCCTGCCGGGTTCCAGGAGTGAGCCGGCGCTCGCCTCGCCCGATCGCATCGTCGAGGCAACATCACCCGCGGAACTTGTTTGCCGAGGCAAGGCGATTGGCCCAAAGCCATGGCTTGCGGCTAAAGGATTTTGGCGGATGTTGTCTTGCCTCCGCCTTGCGCTTTGCGGCCTGATATAATGCCCGCTCCTCTGCCGCGAGACGGGCCAGTGCTGGCTCTTCGGCGACGGCACGGTAGGAGGCGCGCAGAGCGGCGATTTCGGCCGCAGAAATCCCAAAATCGATCGCTCGATGCAGGTATTGAACCGGCGGTTCTGCAACCGCGAAGGTACGCGACAAATCAGCCAGAAACCCGCAGAGGTCATCCGTCGTCCCGACAAAGTCTATCCGGTCCAACACGCGGCGGATCGCGGGCAGGCGAGAGAAGAAATCATCTCGGGTTGCAATCGGCCGTTCCGAGTTCGGGACATCCAGCGAAATGTTCTGGAACACCAAGCATGGCCAATGTTTGCGCAGAAAATCCGCGAATGGCAGTGCATGAGCGTCCCGGTAAAGGTGCGAGTCGGGACTGCGCAAGACATGGAGGTAGTGGGAGACAGCCTGTTCTTCCGGGTCGCGAAGCACTGTCAGCAGCGTGGCATCGGCAAACGCCGGAAAGGTCGCATGATAGGCATGACCATAAATCAGCGTGTCCGGCTGTTGCTCGGCTGAAAGCGACCCATAGACCCGCAGGAGTTCGGGCGTGATGTTGCCCTGGTCGGTCAGGGTATTCCGCCAAGGTTTCATGGCGAGCAATGCCTGGATCAGGCTCGTCCCGGCGGTCTTGGGTATGTGAAGGAACACGACCGGCCGCGCGCTCGGATCCGAACTCGGGCGAGGCCGGGTAAATGCGCGCCAAAATCGGGGCTTCATTTAAAGCACCCCTGGGGTCAAGGTCGAGCCAGACGAAATCGTATCAACAAATCGCCGAAAGGCAGGCCGCACCGGGTCAGCCACGGCACGCTGGTCATCCTCCTGCTCGATGCTGCATCGATTGCCGGTCAAGAGCACAAGCACGTAGAACCTCCGATCACCACCCGGCTCGCGGCGCGTGATGCGGATGGAGGGATTGTCGGGGATCCGCGCTTATGGCGTTGGCGGCGGGGTGGTGCGGCGGGCGGTGATCGGGGTGGTGCGGATAATGTCGAGATCGATTGCCGGCATTGCCAGGTCGAGCATTTCGCAGACGGCATTGGCGAGCGCGTTGTAGTCGCGAAAGCTGCGGCGCAGCCAGCCGCGCCAATTGGGCATGCCGCCGCTGGCATGCGCTTCGAACGCGGCTTCGCGGCCGTCGAGTGCCGAAGAAACATGGTCCCAGGCCATCTGCAAAAGTGCGGCGCGCTGACGCGCCGTATAGCCGCCGCCGCCAAACGAGTGCTCGAGCCCGGCGGCAAGCTCGGGGACCGCCAAATCGTGATCTGAAGGCGCCACCACCAGCGAGGAACCGGGCACAATCCGCAAGATCTCGGACATCCGGGCGCGGGTCTTTAACAGCTGGATGCCGCCCGCCGCGAGATGGGCGTGGCGCGGGAAACAATACCCGGCGGGGGTGAAATCGGGGTCGCGCTCGGCGGCGACGAGGCTCGAGCGCACCGTCTGCACCGAGACCACGAGATCGACCAGATACTCGATGGTCTGCGGGTTTTCCTTGAGACCCATCGCATCGGTCAAGGCCAATGCCAGACCGAGCGTCACCTCCGCCTTGGCGAGCCAGCCGTAAAGATGATGCCAGCGCAGCCAGCGCGGGATCGCTTCTGGCGACGGGTCGACAAAAAAGACCCGCTCCCACGGGATCAGCACGTTGTCGAGCCACATCTGACCGTCGAGCTCGTCAAACCGGCTGGACAGCGGCGAGACGAACGGGTTGTCGCTACGCGTCGCCCGCTTGCGGCACAACACAGTGACGCCGGGCGCGTCGACCGATACGATAAAGCTCGCCGGCCGGCCACCGATCTCCATTCGCGAGAGCGCGCCGACATAAACGTCTTCGGCATAGGCCGGGCTCGTATGCATGCCGAGACGGCCCGCCACCACGATCCCGGCATCGGTCTCGCGCACCAGTCTGTACGCGACCCGTTCGGCCGGGTCGGGACGCAGGCGCTGACCGATGATCGCAGCACCGCCGCAATAGGTCAAAAATCGCCCGGTGCGTGCAATGCCGTCGCGATATGCCGCGGCGGCGGCGATCTGCTCTGGGGGTGCGGCGCCCGATTGCGCCGCGGTCAGGACGCCGAGCGCGATCAGGTTGCCGTAGGCCGGGGTATGCGTGATGTTGCCGGCGCTCAGGAACATCGTTCTGGCAAAGGAGCGGCCAAGGCCGATCAGATCCTTGGAATCTGTCGGCGCGACATAGGCCCAAGGCAGAGCTTCGCCATCGCTCTGGTGATCGGATAGCAGGAGCTGGCGCCATGCCGGGTCGCGATGACGGTCGTACCAGGCGGCATATTCGTCGACCATCGCCCGTGTCGCAGGATGAGTCGTGACATCCTCGGCCCAGCCTTCGCCCATCACCCACACCCGGCGTCCGTCACGCAGTGCAGCGCGGTAGTCAGCCCCCGTTCTCATTCAACAATCTCGCTTCACACTCAGGTGAGCGAGGCTTGCGCAGCGCTGCCAAAAATGCAACACGGCTGAGCAGGGAGAACGGGAGACGGGACATGGCGCAAGCGCCGCCGATATCCTCGATCGAGACCGCACTGGAAAACCAGCGGCTCGGGAGCCTGCAGATCAGGGTCGCGGCGCTGTGCACGCTGGTCCAGATGTGCGACGGCTACGACATCAATTCGATCGGCTGGGCGGTGCCGTCGCTGATCCATGGCTGGCACCTGCCGCCTCCGGCCTTCACCATCGCTTTTTTATGGTCGAGCATCGGGATCATGATCGGGGCGCTGTCGGCCGGGCCGATCGGCGACCGTTTTGGCCGCCGGCCCTTGCTGATCGCGAGCCTGCTCATCTTTGGGATGGCGTCGCTGCTGAGCGGGTTTGCCGGCTCGCTCGTGGTGATCAGCACGCTGCGGTTTTTCACCGGGCTCGGGATCGGCGGCGCATTCCCGGGAGCGGCGACCCTGGCCGGCGACTATGCCCCGCGCCGGCTGCGGGCGACCATGATCATGGCAACCTTTACCGGGGCGCCGATCGGCGGTTTTCTAGGCGGCCAGCTGGTCGCATTTCTATTACATCAAGGTTTCGCCTGGCCGGTCATCTTTCTGATTGGCGGCACGTTTCCGCTGGTGCTAGTGGCGGCGCTCGCGCTGTGGCTGCCGGAATCGCCACGTTTTGTCGCGGCGCGAACCATACTTGGACCGCGCGAAGAGGCCTTGCTGCAGCGGTTTGACATCGCACCGGGACAGGTCGATCGGCAGATGATCGACCTGCCGCATGGCAATCCGATCAAGATGCTGTTCAGTGACGGCTTTGCCTTGCAGACACTGCTGATGTGGGTGATTTTTTTCTGCAGCCTGTTGAACCTGTTCCTGTTCGGCTATTGGCTGCCGACCGTACTCAATCTGATCGGGATGACGCCGAGCGAGGCGGTGTTCGCCTCGAGCCTGCGCGATTTTGGGGCAATCTTTTCCGTGCTGTATCTCGGTTTTCTGATCGACCGCGTCGGTCCCGAACGT
Source organism: Allostellaceae bacterium (assembly GCA_035509615.1). Classification (GTDB taxonomy): domain Bacteria; phylum Pseudomonadota; class Alphaproteobacteria; order ATCC43930; family CGMCC-115725; genus AP-15. Next base: position 5,734 of record DATJLK010000140.1, read on the forward strand.
TCGCTCGCCGTTCACTACGCCGCGGGCGCCATCTTTATCGCGCTGATTTCGCTGGTGGCGATGCCCTATGCCGTGTTGCTGGTGGTGATCTTTTTTTCGGGTATGACGATTGTCGGCAGCCAGACCGGCGCCAACGCGACCTGCGGCGCACTCTACCCAGCGCGAATGCGCACCAGCGGCCTCGGCTGGGCGCTCGGCATCGGCCGGCTCGGAGCCATTGTGGCGCCGGCCCTGGGCGGATATCTGCTGTCGCTGAAATTGCCGCCGACCCACATATTTTTAAGCTCCGGCGTGTTCGCGGTCATTGCCGGTATCGCGACCGCGCTGTTGGCGTTGCGCGGCTCGCGCACCGAGCGCGCCGGCCATCGTCCCGCCCCCTCCCCGACCGGCGCCTGATCGGCACCGGCGGCGGGCAACCCGCCGCGGCGAGATCGGTCAGGGTGGTGATCAATCGGTTGCAGTGTCAGCGCCGAAACAAGCCCTCGTGACGGTTTTCGGAACCGCGAATTTGCTACCCGTGTTTGGCTGATATGAGCCGGCGCGGCGGTTACGCCTGCATTGCGCCAACGGGAGGAGCCAATGAACAACAAGATCGCTGGGCTGATCGGTGCAATTGCGGGACTGGCAATCATCACCACTGCGCAGGCTGCTATTAGCCCCGTCCCGATCCCGCAATCGCTGGAGCCATCGTCTTACACGGATTTGTTGGCGCCGGTCGCCAATCCGATCGGTATATTAAACGCTGCTGCCGCGCGCTCGCAACCGCCGGCGACCAGGCCCGCGGCCGATTTCCAGCTGGCCGCAGCGCATGATTACCACCACGGCTATTTTCGCAACTACCATCATCGCTATTATGGATATTCTGGCTATTACCATCGTCACTACGACGACCATCACCATGCGTTTATCGGCATTCCCGGACTGGGCGGCGTGGTCTTGAACGGCCGTTAGTCTGTCGCTGGGATGACACCGGACTGGCGGCATCGCCTGGGGGCTGGGAGGCGTCCAATTCGCGGAATGGCGTCTGAAACAGAATGACGTCTGAGACGGCTATTCTGCTTGCCGCGAGCGGGTTGGGCAGGAGAGGGCGGCGTCGGCGCGTGCTCGCGTCGGCAGCACCACGATCTAAGCTGCTTCTCCTCGATGA
>DATJLK010000141.1:0-11637 GCA_035509615.1 Allostellaceae bacterium
CCGAACGAATAAACCGCTTGGCGCGTTCAGCTATGGCTTCCCACGCGTCCGAGATTCCCGCATCGTGAATGCTATGATCAGGCAGTCGTCTGCCGAGAATCGCAACAAGACTTGAACCCGATCCTACTATCGCCGCGTTAGCGTCCCCTATGAGGTGCGAACGCGTGCATGAGTGCGCTGCGTTCTGCTACAGCCAACGGAGCGGCGACTCGTTTTAGCTCGGTAATGGCGGTTCGCGGGCGCGGCGGGGATGATAGAGCACGCAGCACCAGAACCCGCATCAGCGATGGCTCCCCAAGCAACTTGCCAATTGCCTCGGCCACAGACATAGCCTTCCCAAGGCGTGTTGGAGAGATGAAACCCTCGGCCGCCACCAGCGCTGCGACCACGTTAGCCATCTTTGCTACGACAGGGGGCGCTTTCGCCTCCTCCTCCGCCGAGCTAGGCACCAATAGCTCGTCAGCTTCAAACACCATCCGGTCTCCCGAGAGATTCGGGACCGCTAATTACCCCTGAAGCGTCAAGTTTGGGTCAATGCCCTAATTTATTGGCAGGAATCTAGCGTCGCCGCCTTGTGCCGTGACCAGCTCGACCGCCTGACGGTCGAAGCTGGCGAAGACCTCGCCGCCGAGCCGACGGCCTTCGAAGGCGATGACGCCATCGGCGAAATCTCCGCCCGCCTTGAGCATCGCCAGCACGGCTTCGACGGCTGGACGATCGACCGCGGCCGAGGGAGCAGCCAGGAGTTCCTGCAATGCAGCAGCAATGTCGCCGGTTCCTGTCCGGTAGCCGCGCCGCGCCACCCAGACGCATTCACAAAGGGCCGGCAGAGTCAGCACGCCGGTTTCGGCATCGCGCAGCAAGTCCCGTTCTTGTCTGGCTTGCTCCAGATCGTCATTAACCGCGACCCTGACGAGAATGTTCGTGGCGGCGGTCACCCTCAACGGATGCCGGCCCAACCCATCGGCGATGATCTCGTTGATTTCCTCGATCGTCAGCGGTTTGGTGCCGGACCGCTCCAATGATCCGAAGAAATCTTCGAGCGATCCTGTGGGTCTCGCGCGCACTTCGATGCGACCGTTCGGCAGCATGTCAACCTCGACCTTCTGGCCAGGGCCGACGCCCAGGTGTCGCAATATTTATTTGCGAAGCGTGATTTGTCCTTTCGCGGTGAGGGTCAGTGTCATCATTGCATCGTTATCCGATCGTCGTATGGCGTAAGGCTATGTAGCCTTACACGGCCGAACTCAAGACTGCTTGACGAATTGAGAGGGGCGGTGGGCACAATCGCCGATGCGGGGCTACGCCAGCGGGTCCTGCCACGCCAAACCTGGAAACCGAGCAAAGTCGCCGTCGGTCGAGCACAAGGTCAGCCCGTGCTCGATGGCGAGCGCCGCCAAGTGCGCGTCGGGCACCAGGTTACCGCGCACGCCTGGGAGCGCCAGCAGGTGGCCCAAAACCTGCGCGTGGCGCTCGGTTGGTTCGGGAACCCATGCGAGGTCGCATTTGAGCCATGCCACCGCCTGCTCCCATGCCTCGCCTATCGTCTCCGGGCGCTCGAAAATCCGTGGATTGGTGACGAGCCGGAGGAAAGCCAGCAGGCTCGCCCATGGTAGGCCGACGCGGTGAATGCCGCTGAGCTGCTGGTCGAGCCATTCGCGAGCAGGCCCGTGCTGTGGAAATGAGGCAACGCGGGCATAGACGAGGATGTTGGCGTCCACCAGGATCAACGGAATCCCTCGCCCTCGGCGGCGGCGAGCACGTCGGTAACGCTGTCGATGCTGCCGATCAACACCCGGCCGAGATCGACTGACTGCGTCCGAAACGGCTGCCGCGGCTTGGCCGCGACCGAGAGTTCGCGAAGCCCGCAGCGCAGCGCCTCGTTGACCAGGTCTTTGAAGTTGCTGCCGCGCGCGCGCCGCAGCCGCTCGATAGCCGCAGCAACATCATTGTCGAGGGTTAGCGTTGTCCTCATACATCAACACATAATGTCATTGATGCTTTGATGTAAACACGGCTTCGAGACCCGCTCTTGGACTTGCGCTGCACACCGCTCGCATCAAAACCGTGGCGTTGCCCGCTCGGGCGGGGCAGAGTTGCAGGAGCGAACGCAATCTCGGGAGGACTGCTCATGCCCCAATCCGCGATCCCGCCCGGCCGTCACGCGCCGGTCCGCCCCGACTGGCTTGCCCGGCGGCAGGAGGAGACGATCGAGCCGCAACTGCCGATTGTCGACCCGCACCATCACATGTGGGACCGGCCCGGCAACCGCTATCTGTTCGAGGATCTGCTGGCCGATGTCGGCACCGGCCACAACATCGCCGCGACCTGTTTTGAGGAATGTCGCGAGATGTACCGCGCCGACGGCCCTCAGGAGCTCAGATCGCTTGGCGAGACCGAATTTGTCGACGGCATCGCGGCGATGAGCGCGTCGGGCAAATACGGCAAGACCAAATGCATCGCCGGCATCATCGGCAATGTCGATCTGCGGATCGGCAGCCGCGCCAAGGGCATCCTCGAACAGCACGTCGCAATCTCGGGCGGCCGCTTCAAGGGGATCCGCAACGGCGCGACCTGGCATGCCGATCCGAGCCTCGAAATCTACTGCTCGGGCGCACCGCAAGGGCTTTACCGCGATGCCAATTTTCGCGCCGGGTTTGCTGGGCTGGCGTCGCTCGGCCTGAGTTTCGACGCCTGGGTGTTTCAGACCCAGCTCGACGATGTGGCCGATCTGGCGCGCGCCTTTCCGCAGGCGGTGATCGTATTGAACCATGTCGGTGGACCGCTCGCCATCGGCCCCTACGCCGGCAAGCGCGAAGAGGCCTTTGCCGCGTGGAAGAAATCGATCGGTGAGGTCGCCGCCGCCTCGCCCAACACCTATGTCAAACTCGGCGGGCTCGGCATGAAGCTCTCCGGCTTTACGTTTTTCGAGAACGCGGACCCACCCTCCTCGCAAGACCTCGAAAAGGCGTGGCGGCCCTATATCGAGACCTGCATCGAAGCGTTCGGGCCACAGCGCTCGATGTTCGAGAGCAATTTCCCGGTCGACAAGGGCATGTGCAGCTATCCCGTGATGTGGAACGCGTTCAAGCGCATCACTGCCGGCAGTTCGGCGAGCGAAAAAGAGGCGCTCTACAACGGTGCCGCAACCAGGGCCTACCGGCTGGCGCTGTGAGCCGCGGCGACCGGGAGTGACCGCCCGGTCCGGGTCATTGGCGAAACGCCGGCGCTCGCGTCACGGACCTCTCGGTCGAATTCCTGCCGGGCGACAATGTCGGAGAATGTCCTACGACGTAGCCTGCCTGCCGGCGCGCAGCCCGTGAGGCTCCGACCCCGGTCCCTGCCCCGGCAGGCTTCCGACGAGAGACCGGCGCTCTCTACTTGCCGATCGCGCTTGCGACCTTGGCGATCATGGTATCGAGGGTCTGAAACACCACCTCGACGCTGTAGCCGACGAAGAATGCGAGCGCCGTCAGCGACAAGGTGACGCCCTCCAATTGGACCGGCTGACCGTTGGTCCACAGCACGCCGAGGAGGCCGCCAAGGATCGTCCCGAGCAGGATGCGCAATGTCCCATGGAGGCCATCTGCCGGCATCAGCGTTGCAGCCTGCACGCGCCGGTCGAGGTCGCGATAGACATAGGTGAAGGCGCCGAGCAAGCCGAGCAGCATCGGTAGGACAAAGCCAGTGAAGCCAGCCATCACCGCCGAGGCGCGCAGCTCGCTCGCGTCCCATTGCGCTTCGGACAAGTCCGCCGGCAATGGTCGGCGCCCGCCGAGCCAGCGGATCGGCAGCCCGGCCGCCAAGCGATAGGAGACCGTGTTCCAGTCGGCGAGCCCTCGGCGCGCAATCTCCATCCGCTGCAGCACATCGCGCAGATGCTCGCACCACGACTGGTAGACGGTGGTCGATTGTGGCCAGGGCGCGGTCAAGTCCTTTGTACAGAGGGCGATCTGGGCGGCATCATGCCGTTCATCCAAAGAAGCGATGACCAATTGGTATTCCTGGCGAACCTGGCTCAGCTGCTGGATTTCCCTGCGGCCACGATCGACATGCACCAACAGCATCACCGCGAAACAAAAAAACAGCAGGCCCAACACCGCCGTGGCCGTCGCCCAGCGTCTCAGCCGTCGTGCGGCCAATGTCGCTTCAGCCGACGCGATCGAACTGGTCTCGTCGCGCAGAAACGCCGAGGTCAGATAGATCGAGGAGAGGTCGGCCGGCGCCGCCAGATGGGTCAATATCGCAATGCTTGAGCAGAGCTGTTGCAGGAGAACTTCGCTTTCGGCAATTTCTTCTGCCGTTTTGGTCAGCAGCGCCAAATCGACACCGGGGAGAAATGGCGCGGCCGGTTGCTGTGGAACACTGGGCCGTGCGTTGGAATCAACCGGCGGGCCGGACGTGTCGCGGCGCATCAGACGCTTGAGCATCAACATGCGAAACCCGGAGAGCAGCGTCTTCACTTCGGCCAAGGTGGCGGGTTGGGCGGTTGCCATGCCAGGACCGGGAGCAGCGGACGGCGACGACCCTCCAGGCCTTTCGGCCCGCCCCCTGGACGCAACTGCGGCGCCGAAATTTTCGCCGCGCAACGGAGCCGCAGGCGTCGGATGCTGCGATGCGGTGTCCGTCGGCGAATGCTCTGCCATGCTCGCTTCCCCCGCCCGGTTTCGTTAGCTTTTTATCGCTCTGCAGTCGATACGAGTGACAAGTCGGGTGATCGAGTATGATCCCTTGGGCTTTGCCGAGGCGGCCGCCGATCGGCGGAGCTGGATCGCCGGCATCTGCGGCGGGCGCGCGAAGCGAATCGAATGCGGAGAACGGAAATGGCGGACAGCTTTGCAATATGCCTCGCTTTCACACTTCGCGCGGAAGGCGGCTATGTCGATAATCCCGCCGACCCTGGCGGAGCCACCAATATGGGCATAACCTTGGCCACTTATCGGGACTGGTCGGACGATCCCGACCTCGGACCGGCGCAAGTACAGGACATGACCGAGCGTACTGCGAGGGCGATCTACCAGTCGCTTTATTGGAACCCGTTGCGCGCCGATGCGCTGCCGCGCGGTGTCGACCTCAGCGTCTTTGATATGGGAGTCAATGCCGGGATCTGGCGATCGGCCCGACTGCTGCAGCGAACCCTGGGATTTTCCGGAGACGAGGTCGATGGCTGCATCGGCCCCGAGACCTTAGGAGCGGCGGGGCGGGCTGACGCGCGTTTGCTGATCAACAACCTCGCAACGCGGCAAGCAGATTATTACCGGACCCTGGACGACTATGACATCTTCGGCGCCGGCTGGCTCAATCGAACCGAGGCACGGCGCGCAGCGGCCCTAGCCATGCTCGAGGACCGCACGACCGTCGAGGTCTGAGCAGCACCGGTTTCCTTGAACAGAGATACCCGTTGAGGCGACCGCACCGACCTGATCCGGCCTACGACCTGGTCCTGGTGCCCGTGAGCGAGGATCAGCGGTCGCGATCCCCGATCGGTCACGGCCGATCCAGCCCCGGAAAATGGTTGCAGCAAGCGGTCCCGGGCGTTGCGGATTGTGCGGCGACGGCCTCTGTCCGGCGCGTGGACGACTTTTGACGCGGATCACCGCGGACCAGTTGCTGGCGACAAGCAGCAAATCGCGCCGGCGGTTGGCCTGGCCTTTTTGCCCGCCGCAATCAGTCGGGCCCTGCCCCGATCCCGGATTGGAAAAAGCGAGGGACGAGGCGTGACCGGGCATGGATAATGCCCCCAGGCAAAACCCGGAGGGAGAAGCGCCGATGCCGTTACCGCGACAAGAGGTGGATGCCACCACGCCAAAATACCTGCGCGACAAATATGCGATCGTCGGCGTCGGCGAGACGACCTATACCCGCGGCTCGGGCAAGACGACGCGGGCGTTGGGGAGTTGGGCGGTCAGGAATGCGATTCTGGACGCCGGGCTCAACGCTGCCGCCATCGACGGGATGCTGTCCTATTCGGGCGGCGATTCGACTTCGGCCACTTTTATCGCCGGCGATTTGGGGATCCGTCTCAATTTCTACATGGATGTGGTCGGCGGCGGGTCGTCGACCGAGGCGCTGGTCGGGATCGCGATCGGCCTGATTGACGCCGGTTGCTGCAAGACGGTGGCGATCTTCCGCTCGATGAACGGCTATTCACAGGTGCGCATCGGCGGTACCGGCGCCCGCTCGGCGACCCCGGTCTCGGGCGACATGCTGCACAACCGCGCCTATGGCTGGCAGAGCGCGGGGCAGAGCTTTGCCCCGACCTTTATGCGTCACATGTATGATTTCGGCACCCGGCCCGAGCAGGTCGCCGCCGTCAAGGTCGCGCACAGCCACCACGCCTCGAACAACCCGAAGGCGTATTACAAAAAGCGCTACACGATCGACGACGTGCTCTCGAGCCGCTTGATCTGCAAGCCGCTCCATCTCCTCGATTGCTGTGTCGAGACCGACAACGCGACCTGCATCATTGTCACCTCGGCCGAACGTGCCCGAGACATGAAGCAGCCCCTGGTGCTGATCCGCGGCGTCGTCGGCCGGTGTTCCAAGCCGAGGCTCGACATGCACTACCAGCACGGGCCGATCTCGACCGTGGCCGGCTATTACGCGCGCCAGATCCTGTGGCCGAATGCCGGAGTGGGTCCCGACGACATCGACGTGACCGGCTCCTATGACGCCTTCACCTTTACGACGATGCTGCAGCTCGAGGATTACGGCTTTTGCAAAAAGGGTGAAGGCGGCGAATACGTGTCGAGCGGCACGATCCAGCTCGGCGGCCGGCGACCGAACAACACCAGCGGCGGGCATCTGTGCGAAGGTTACACGCACGGCATGAACATGGTTATCGAAAATGTCCGCCAGTTGCGCCACGATGTCGATGATTCCTGCCCGGTCGGCGCCGACGGCAAACGTCGGCACAGCTTTGACTACAGCGAGGGCGGGTGTCGCCAGGTGCGCGATGTCGAGGTCAGCGCCAATCTCGGCTGGGCCAATCCGGCGACCGCGTCGTCGATGGTCATGCGCCGCGGTTGAGCAGCCGCGCTCGATCCGGCGAGCTTCGCAAACCGTCGCGGCCGGACTTGTCCGGACTTGGTCCCCGCCATCCACACGCAATCGTCCGTGGCTTTGCTGTGGAAACGGGGCCAAACCCAATCGTGACGATCTTTAAACGATCCCGATAAGGAAACGAGAAATGCCAGTTCGTGGCGAATATCTGGGTATGGCGCTGACGATCGATGATCTGGATGTCGAGAATCGTGAATACTTCCGCCACTGCGCCGAGCACGATTTTCAGCTGCAAAGCTGCGGGCAATGCGGCCGGCTGCGTTATCCGCCGACCACCGCCTGCCCGTGGTGCATGAGCCCCGAATCGACCTGGAAGCCGGTCGAGGGCAAGGGTACTGTTCATTCCTACAGCGAGGTCCATCATGCGATCCAGCCGGCGTTTCGCGACAAGACGCCCTATCTGATCCTGCTGGTCGATCTCGATACGCAAAAGGGCGAGCCGACACCGGATGAGGCGTTGCGTGTCGCCGGCAACCTGGCGACCCCCGATGGCCAGTTAGCGCCACCCGACATGGTCGCCAAGGTCGGGATCGGGACAAGGATGCGGATGGTGTTCAGCGATATCGGCCCTGGCTTGGCCCTGCCGCAGTGGACGATCGATGAGACCGCGACGCAGCCAGAAAAGCCCTGGCGCTATCCGCAGGAGTGATCGCGGTCGCGCAGTGTGGCGGTTTGACCGGCGCGAGGGCAAGGGCAGGATCGGCGCCGGCCGCGGGGGCTGAGCGGAGTGGCCACGGGTTCACACTGGAGTCGGATGTCCGGCGCCCGGGCAAATCTCCAGAACAGGGGCTTTGTCACCGGCCCAACGGTGTAGAGCCCTTGCCGGCGCCCTCGGCGCGATTGCGGCCGAAATACGTTGCCGTTGCCCAGAAGAGCGCCGATGCCCTGTTGCGCCCTTACGTCGAACCAATCCCTGCGGGTCAACGGGAAAACCTGCCCCGCCCCGCGCCCGCCGGTGGCGTTGAGACTTTGTTTACCTTGGGTTGCTTAGGATCGAGCATCGGTCGATGGATGACCGCCGGCTAAGTCTGTCGCGAGGTGACCGGTGCAACATCTAACCATGCTCATCAACCCCGATGGTCGCTGGGTCGTCGAGGACAGTGCCGAGTTTTATGCGGCTTTGGGCGACCCGCATCCCGATTATGACGCGACGATGTTTGCGGTCAAAAATCTTGGGTTCATCCGATTTCAGATCCTCGACCAGTCGGTCATCGAGATCGAACTGCACCCCTATGCGGTTGAGCTTCCGGCACTCCTAGCGGTGCAGCAGCAGCTGCTGATGTCCAAGGTCAGGTTGTTCCGGATCCGCTATTTCGACCGCGAATGGCAATCGGAGATTTTGCCCTCGGCCGATCTCGCGGTGGCGCGAGTGTCGGAACTGTGCGCGCCTAAATTCTCGCCGCCAGCCAGAGAGCGATTTTTTGTCGAGCCGCAAGATTATTCCAGGCTGTTTGACGGCGGCGACGGCCCCTTGCAGCTGCTGGCACAAAAGTGGAGAATGTCGTTCGGCCATTTTGATCTCAGCGTAATTTCCTTTGCCATCAAACAGCAAATGCTGTCACGCCTAATGATCTTTGGCATCAAGCCGGATGTGAGCGATCCGGTATTTCGCTTTATTGGTGATGGCTTCGGTTGGCTCGAAACCGATTACCAGTTTTATGGGATCGGCGAACGGGTCGAAAACCAACCTGATAAAGACTATGGCGAGTGGGTTTCCGACTTTTATCGGAGCGTGGCCAGAACGGGCCAGCCACGCTATGACCGCATCTGCGCTACGATTCAGCAGGCTCCGGGTCGGTGCAAACCTTTCGTCTCGCGCTACGAACGGCTACTGCTGCCGTGGAAGACATCTTCCGACGAGATCCTGGTCTCGATGTTGTCGAAGCGCGCGGAGGACGGCAAGGACCGTGAATTGAAAAGTGTGGCAATGGAAAACCCGTTGCGAAGAATCGCAGCGAAATCTTCGTAAGCTGCCGCCGCCGAGACGCTGACCAACACGTTGTCGACGGCGCCGGAAGGGGCGCCGGGAAAAATGATGCTGCGGCTCTCGCGTTTGTAGCCGTAGCCGGCGGCCACTCCTTTTTCAACCAGCAAGGGAGCCACGATCGAAATGCCCCAATCGATCGGCCAGCGCGCCAGGGCGTAGGCTCGGCCGAGCCGAGGCAGCAGTTGGGACAGGCGTTTGCCGCGAAAATCGGGGCGCACCCAAGCGGAACCGCCATAGACGACAACACCGGTGATCAGCTTGGCATCGGGCGCGGTAACGATGCAGCGCTGCACACTGTCGCGTTGCCCATACAGCAGTTCATCGACTTTCTGCTCCAAAGCGGTGTCGGGCCAGTAATGGACACGCCCGGCATGGGTCGCAACAATCTCACCCTGTTCATTCTCGCCGGAGATCCAATACGAATCCTCTGGGGCCAAGTCGGTGAATTGCGGATTAAACATCCGCATCAGCGGGTACCATGTCCCGTTTTTGACCTTCTGTTGGTTTAAATAGAGTAGTTCATCGAAATCGTGGCGCAGTCTCAAGAATATTCCCTGTTCTCGCGCTGCTCTGTCGCCCTCGAGGACAAAACGTGACAACAATTGGGGCGGTCCGTGCTTTACGGTCAGGGCGTCGGGCAGGCGGAGATTGTTGGCTGGAACGATATTCGGATAGATCGACGACATCGGATGCTCCCATGATCAAATCGCCGTATTGGCTGGCCGCGCTTTGGCGTATCCGGACCAGCGGGCGATGACTTCGTGCCTCAGCTTCAAGGTCGGTTGACCATTACGGCGCAATGAAATATTAGGACGAAGTTAACATAAAAGCCGATTATGTCAATTGGAAACGACATGTTTACTATATCCACTTAACAAAGCAATATGTTTAATCTAGGAAGCAGACGTCATTGCTGTTTAAATGGACGTTATATTGACGCTGTTTGTACTCGTGCCTGCACGCGAGACGCGAATTTAGGGATCCTATCCGGGCTGAGGGACTGTTCAAATGGCTCTCGTCAAGCTCGAATCGCGTAGATTGTCGAGATCCTGACGAAATATTGACGAATTTCATCTCCGAGGCTGGATCTCCTCGCAATCGCTGATTCGTCCGGCCACCCGAGCCCCACGGGGGCACCGGATACGCCTTCGCCTCCAGTCCTCAGCATGCTGCTCTTGCAACCAGGCGCCGGGCACTGACCCGCTCATCCCGACGCACCCTGCCATAGACCGCACCAGGCATCTGCCGCTTGCCGCCGGCCTCCCTCCACGCGCTCGCACTGTCGCAACCCCTCGACCGACAACCGGTTTTGACCCATACCCGGATCAGTTCAATCCCCTACGCCGAGCCGGGCCGGATGGATGCTTGTTTCGGTCCAAGAGGCGGGGCATTGATGCGTCCGGCGTGCGAAATGGTGCGAGGTCCTCGATGCAGAGCCTGTGGTCCGATGCCGCGGCAGAGCGGCTGGTTGCTCATTATGCCGGGCTGGGGACTGGCCGGGACGTGGCGTTGCGCGTCTACACTTCGCGGCTGCTTGGCGGCGAGCCCAAGCTGGTGCTGCATGGCGGCGGCAACACCTCGGTCAAGACCGTGGTCAAGGATCTTCTCGACGAAGGCGCGGAAGTCCTGTGCGTCAAGGGCAGCGGCTGGGATATGGCGGCGATCGAACCCGCCGGACTGCCTGCGGTCCGACTGGCGCCGCTGCGCAAATTACGCCAGCGCGATACGCTGTCCGACGAGGAAATGGTGCGGGTGCAGCGCGCCAATCTGATCGATCCGGGCGCCCCCAATCCATCGGTCGAAACCCTGCTGCATGCCTTCCTGCCGCACAAATTTGTCGACCACACCCATTCGACCGCGGTGCTGAGCATTGCCGATCAGCCCGATGCCGCCGAGCGCTGCGCCGAAATTTATGAACGCAGGCTCGGTCTCGTGCCCTACATCATGCCCGGGTTTCAGCTCGCCAAGAAGGCCGCCGAGGTGTTCGAGACCGATCCCGATGTCGAAGGGCTGGTGCTCCTCAAGCACGGCATCTTCACCTTTGGCGAAACGGCGCGTCAGGCTTACGAGCGGATGATCGACGCCGTCTCATTGGCCGAAGATCAACTGGCTCGGCGCCGCAACCGGGTCGTATTTGCGGCAATCCGTCTGCCCGGCGCGGTCGCCGCTGTACCCGAAGTGGCGCCGATCCTGCGCGGCGCCTGCGCCATCCCCGCGCCGCGCGAGGCCGGCGCGTACCAGCGCTTTGTTCTCGACTTCCGCACCGGCCCGGCCATCCTTGAATATGTCAATGACGCCAAACTCGGGCGCTATAGCCAGCGCGGCGTCGTCACCCCCGATCACACCTTGCGCACCAAGAACTGCCCGCTGGTCGTGCCGGCGCCTGAAGCGGGCCGGCTCGATGACTTCACGACCGCGGTGCGCGCCGCCGTCGACCGCTTTGTTGCCGATTACCACGCCTATTTCGCACGCAATAATCCGCGCCAGGCGGTGGCCAAACGCGAACTCGATCCGATGCCGCGGGTGATCCTGGTCCCGGGGCTGGGGCTGTTCGGGCTGGGGCGCAACGCCAAGGACGCCCGCATAGC
>DATJLK010000142.1:0-5738 GCA_035509615.1 Allostellaceae bacterium
CGAGCCAAAGCATTCGCTGCAACCCGCGGGATACCTTAAGACTCATCTTCTACAATAGAGCCTCGTAGCATCCCAGCATGGATAGGGTGAAATCCATCTACCCGGCTGATGGTGGGTTTTACTTATCCGTTCAACCCGCCCTTCCGGCTGAGACGGCGGGCGTCGCGCCAGCTTTGGCGGTCAAGAAATTGCCCAAATCGCGGCGATCAATCGCGCCCGGAACCACCTTCGGAGGAGGCGTATCGATGTGGAAGCAACGCGCCGCAACCCTCTGCGGCTGTCTTGCAATGCTACCGCTGATGATCGGCTGCAGCAATGGCGCCGGCGGGCCGCCGCAGGCTTATGGTCCGCCCGCGAGCTATGCCCCGTATAACCCGGCGGGTTACGCCCCATACGGCCCGTCTCAGGGTTATAGCCCAACGCCGGGTTATGGCCCGTCGTCGGGTTATGCCTCGCCGCAGGCCTACGCGCCGGTCGTTGCCGTGCCCGCCGATACCGGCGGTGCTCGCTTCTATGCCGCCGGACCGTCGGCACCCGCTGCAATTGTCGTCATGTTGCCCGGTCCGGGCGATAGTGTGACCGCCAACCCGCAGCTATGGGCGGCGCAAGGGTTTGACGTCGTCACGCCAACGCCGCTCCAGATTTCGCAAATGGTCGCCGATCAACAAGCCGCGGCAGCGCGTCTGATTGCTGAGGCGCAGGCGATGGCCGATGCGCCGGTCTGGATTGTCGGACCCAACCCGGCGATCGAGGCAACGATGGCGTCGCTGCCGCGAGGCGGCCCCGGGCAGGTCGCCGGTATCGTCGTGACCTCGACAAGCTCAGCTACCGGCACCTGCAGCGAGCGGATGGTCTATTCCTATTCCGGCAACGGCGCGCCAAAGGTGGCGGTCAGCAAATCCGGCAACGCCTGCCCGCCCGGTGCGCCATTTGCCGGCGGGACCAATTCGGCGATCGCTCCGGCAGCGCCGGTGGGGCCGCCGCACGGCCCGCGGCTTATCGAGGCCTCGCTCCCGGCCGCGGCCGGCTCGCCGCCGGTGCAGCGGGCCGCGGCGCAACGGGCGGCGGTGCAACAGATCGCAGATCTGATCAAATCGCCGCCGGGCTGATCCGCGACCGACGCCTGCTTTGAAAGCAGGCGCCCGGCGGACGGTTTTCCGCTGCCGGACGCGATTTTTGTCAATAACGCGGCGGTGGCGGTGGCGGGTAATAGCCCGGCGGTGGCGGCGTCGTGGCGGCGCCGGTGATGGCCCCGACCGCACCGCCGGTTGCGGCGCCGATCGCCGCCCCGGTCCCGCCGCCGACCGCCCCGCCGATCGCAGCACCGGCGCCGGCGCCGATCAGACCGCCACCGATCGCCCGCTGGCCGGGATCGTACGGGTTCGTGCAGCTCGCCAACGCCAAGATCATCCCGGCGCCGACGACGCCTGCGGTTATTGTTCGCGTTTTCACCCAGGAGTCCCCTCTCGTAAAAAACCTGCCGACAAGCTCATCGGCACGGTCGTCGCGACCGCCCACCGATAACGGCAACGGGCGCTGAGCTCTTCCAGCTCGGCACGACACTGCGGCCTGGCAGTCCGCATCGCCGCCGCCCAACTCCTTCGGCCGCGAACCGCTTTCTTTCGGCCACAAAAATGCGTCTAACCGGCTCACTTTACTGTGCGATCGGCTCGATCAAGCTTGAGCGGGACGAGCACTTCGCGCACCATCAAGCAAAAGAGCCTGGCAATGGCCGTGGAACCAACAATAAGGAGGATGACAGTGACTACAGCCATTTCTATTGCGGAGCACGGTGAATCGGCAATCGAAGTTCTGGGACGAAAGCAAGACAGCATCCCGTTCTCCGCCTATCACGTCGGACTGATCCTGGTCCTCGGGCTCGTCGGGTTTGTCGAGGGTTACGATCTGGCGCTCGGCGGGTCGCTGATCGTGCTCGCCAAGGGGCCGCTACACCTGACCGGCGCCGACATCTCGTGGCTTGTTCTCGGCCCGACACTGCTGGTCGCTCTGTCCGGCCTCACCGCCGCTCTGATGTCCGATCGATTGAGCCGCAAGACGGTCATGCAGATCGGGGTCCTCATCAGCACCTTTTTCACCTTATTGATCCCGCTTGCCCACACCGCCGAACAGTTGATCGCGTTGCGGCTGTTGACCGGTATCGGTCTGGGGTTCGCGATCTCGGCGCCGTTCCCGATCGCCGCCGAATTGATGCCGGCGCAGCATCGCCGAACCTATGGCGCGATCTACGAAGTCATGCTCGCCAGCGCCTTCACGTTGCTGCCGTTCATCAGCTTTTTCCTCGCCGGCAACGAACTGGGCTTTCGCCTGATTGCATTGCCGGGCGGGCTGTCATTGTTCGTCGTTCCGGTATTGTTGTATTTGCTGCTGCCCGATAGTCCGCGCTGGCTGCTGCGCCGGGGTCGTGCCCGCGAAGCCGTCGACGCGGTGAATGATCTGATCCGCCGCGCCGGCAGTCGCGTCGCGCCGATGACGCTGGCCGAACTCGGACCGCGGCTCGAAGTCGCGCGCGAGGAATTGCCACCATTTTCGGCGCTGTTTCGCACCGGTCAGCTGCGTTGGACAGCCGTCGGCATCCTGTGCTCGATCGCCGCCGGCACCTGCTATTATGCCAGCGCGATCCTGGTGCCCAAAGCGCTCGTCGATCAGGGGGCGGCGGTGGCGCTGAGCTTCGGGTTAAGCTCGCTGTTATTCATGGCCAGCGTCCCCGGCAAGTTCTTCACCGGATTTATCATGGAGATCATCGGTCGGCGCTGGACGATCTTTTATTGTTTTGGCGGCGCCATCCCCGGTCTCGCCTTGATGATGATGGCGCATCGGGCGGGTCCGCTTGCGACCGTGGCGATGAGCGCCGGCGCGTTGATCACCGGCTTTACCGTCCTGTCGTCGTTCCCGGCGGTGCGGGTCTATCTGTCAGAGCAGTTTCCGACTGCGTTGCGCGGCCGCGGCCACTTCTTTGGCGAATCGTTCGGGCGGCTCTTTGCCGGTGTGGCGATGCCGGCTTTTCTCGAGTCGCAGACCCATTCGGCTGTGGTCTTTTTCGGCACTCTCGTCGTCGTCGTCGCGATCGGCGCCTTTGTCCCGGTGCTGTTCGGCAAGGAGACGGTCGGCCAACTCGAGAGCTTTAACGAGGCCGCCAGCGAGATCGCCTGACCGGCATTCTCAACCTGACCCGCTCTCCCCGGAGGCGCTCCCACTCTCGGGCGCGCCTCCGAAATCGCCGCCTCCGAAATCGCCGCAAGTTCCCGGTCATACGCGTTATGTCAGGCGGTCTGCAGCCGGGTGAGACCGAGTTCGGCCATCGTTTGTTCGCGCATGATGAATTTCTGGATTTTGCCGGTAACCGTCATCGGAAAGCCGTCGACAAATTTGACATAGCGCGGGATCTTGAAATGCGCGATCTGGCCGCGGCAGAAATCGCGGATTTCCTCGGCGGTCGCGGTCTCGCCGTCGTGCAGCCTGACCCAGGCGCACAGTTCCTCGCCATAGCGCGGATCCGGCACGCCGATCACCTGCACATCCTGGATTTTCGGATGACGGTATAAAAACTCCTCGATTTCGCGCGGATAAATATTCTCGCCGCCGCGGATCACCATGTCCTTAATGCGGCCGACAATGTTGCAATAACCATCGTCATCGATCGTCGCGAGATCGCCGGTTTTCATCCACCGTGCTGGATCGATCGCTTCCCGCGTCTTGTCCTCGTCGTTCCAATAGCCGAGCATGACCGAATAGCCTCGGGTCAAGAGCTCGCCCGGCGTGCCGCGCGGCACAATCCGGCCGTCGGCATCGATAATCTTGACTTCAAGGTGCGGCTGCACTCGGCCGACGGTCGACACCCGTCGCTCGATCGGGTCGTCGGTCGAGGATTGAAAGCTGACCGGGCTGGTTTCGGTCATGCCATAGGCGATCGTAATTTCCTTGAGGTGCATACGTTCGACCGCGCGTTTCATGACTTCGATCGGGCACGGGCTGCCGGCCATGATGCCGGTGCGCAGCGATGAAAGATCGAACCGGGAGAAATCGGGGTGGTCCATTTCGGCAATGAACATTGTCGGCACGCCGTGCAACGCCGTGCAGCGTTCGGCCGCGACCGCTTCGAGGGTGGCGAGCGGGTCAAACCCCTCGCTCGGGTAGACCATCGCCGAGCCGTGCGTCAGGCAGGCGAGATTGCCCAAGACCATGCCAAAGCAATGATAAAGCGGTACCGGAATGCACAGCCGATCGCCGGGGCCGAGCCGCATCGCCTCGCCGATAAAAAAGCCGTTGTTCAGGATGTTGTGGTGGGTGAGTGTGGCGCCTTTGGGAAAGCCGGTCGTGCCCGAGGTGAACTGGATATTGATCGGGTCGTCGAACTGCAGCTTGCTGGCGAGGGCGGCGAGTCGGCGGTACTCGGCGCTGCCGCCAAGATCGCTGACGGCGTCAAAGCCAATACCGCCCGGCGTGCTGCTGGCGCCGATCGTGATCACAAGCCGCAGTTGCGGCAGCCGCGCGGCGTGCAACCGGCCCGGAGAAGCGGTTGCCAGCTCTGGCGCCAGTTCGCCGAGCATCGCGAGATAGTCGCTGGACTTGAAGCGGGCCGCCGTGATCAGTGCGCTGCACCCGGCCTTGTTGAGCGCATATTCGAGTTCGGTGACCCGGTAGGCGGGGTTGATGTTGACGAGGATTAGCCCGGCCTTGGCGGTGGCGAACTGAGTGACAACCCATTCGGCATTGTTGGGCGACCAGATCCCGATCCGCTCGCTGCGGTTGAGGCCGAGCGCCAAGAGCCCGGCGGCAAAATCGTCGACCCGCCGCTGCAATTCCCGCCAGCTCCACCGCACCTGCTGGTGGCGCACGATCAATGCGTCGCGCTCGGCGAACTGCTCGACCATGCGGTCGAAATAATTGCCGATCGTGGCGCCGATCAGCGGCGTCTCGCTGACGCCGTGGACATAGCTCAACAGGGCCATTCGGATCGTCTCCGCCTTCACCGCACAACTTAAAGCAGATTCGATCCGATTGGCACCCTGTCGTGCGGGGCGGTATCCAGGCGTCGCCACAACCATCCCGGAGGGGCGCCGGACCACCCTTGTCGCATCATTGCAAACAGGATGCAGTAGCGCCGGCAGATGTAATCTATCCTGGTCTACCGAACCGTAGCGGCGCCAGGCCAAGCGCAGCCGTGTCTTGCAGTTGAGCAACTAAATGAGCCGATGTTTTGTCGAGCGCTAACCCTCTTTGACCGGGCGGTCGCGCAATGCGTGCCAGACGCGCTCGGGGGTGGCGGGCATCGGCAGGTCGTGCACGCCAAAGGATGCGAGCGCGTCGAGGATCGCGTTCATGACCGTGGGCGTGCTGGCGACGGTGCCGCCTTCGCCAACGCCTTTGGCGCCGAGCGGGTTGGTCGGGCTTGGCACCGGGCTGAAATCGATGTTGATCGCCGGCAATGTGTCGGCCCGGGGCAGGCCGTAATCCATCAACGTCCCGGTCAACAGCTGGCCGCTGTCGCGGTCGTAGATCATGTCTTCGAGCAACGCCTGGCCGGCACCTTGCGCGATGCCGCCAATGATCTGGCCTTTTGCCAACAGCGGGTTGATCACGGTGCCGCAATCATCGACGACGGTGTAGCGGTCGATCTCGACAGCGCCGGTCTCGCCATCGATCTCGATCTCGCAGATGTGGCAGCCATTGGGAAAACTCGGCACATCCGCGGAGAATGCGCCGGCCCCTTGCAGACC
>DATJLK010000143.1:0-13506 GCA_035509615.1 Allostellaceae bacterium
GCGGCGATCGAGCGGGTGTTCCGCCGGGTCATCGCCGATGTGGCGCCGTTGCCGGTTGCCGGCCATTTCCACGATACCCGCGGGCTCGGTCTCGCCAATGTCCTGGCCGCGTTGAATGCCGGCGCGCGCTCGTTCGACGCCTCGCTCGGCGGCCTCGGCGGCTGTCCCTACGCACCGGGGGCGACCGGCAACATCGTCATCGAAGACCTGGCATTCATGCTCGAAGCGATGGGCTTTGACACCGGCATCGATCTCGACCGGCTGGTCGCGGTACGCGAATTGGTGCACGGCGCGTTGCCTGACGTCGTGCAATACGGTGCCATCGCCAAGGCCGGCCTGCCCAAGAACTTTTACCCAAACGCGATAGCCGCTTGAGCCGGCTGGAATGAGCAGGGGGATCAATGGCCGACCAAACGATCTCATCCGAGCGTTTCGCGGTGCTCGTTGAGCAGGCGGGGCTGAAATTGACCCCGGAGCAATTTGCCGAATTGCATGACGGTTACCGGTTTGTCCAGCGCATGCAGCGGGTCGTGCGGCGGGCGCGCGACCGGGCCGCCGAGCCGGCGCATATTTTTGTCCACCCAAGGGCGGAGCGACCGTGATGGACCCGACCCAGCTGACGATTGCCGAGGCAAGCCGCGCGATTGCCGATGGCAGCCTGTCGCCGGTGGCGCTGACCGAGGCCTATCTCGACCGGATCGCGGCGCTCGACGGCGAATTGCACAGCTATGTGCTGGTGTTGCGCGACCAGGCGATCGACGCCGCGCGCTCGCTTGCCGGCCGTCCTCGCCAGGGAGCGTTGCACGGCATCCCGATCGGTCTCAAGGACATTTATAAGACCCGCGGCATTCGCACGACCGCCGGGTCGCGGCGCTATCTCGACCACACCCCCGATCAGGATGCCGAGACCTGGGTGCGCCTGCGCGGTGCCGGTGCAATCCTGCTCGGCAAGCAGGAAACGCACGAATTCGCGATCGGCGGCCCGGATTTCACGCTGCCTTTTGCGCCGGCGCGCAACCCGTGGAACACGGCGCATTACCCGGCTGGCTCGTCGAGCGGCACGGCGGTCGCGGTCGCGGCGGGTCTGTGCGCCGCCGGGATGGGTTCCGATACCGGCGGCTCGATCCGCGGGCCGGCGGCCTATTGCGGCATCGTCGGGCTAAAGCCGACCTATGGCCGGGTCAGCCGGCGCGGCGTCTTTCCGTTGTCCTATACCCTCGACCATTGCGGTCCGCTGACCCGCACGGTCGAGGATTGCGCGATCATGATGGCCGCACTCGCCGGTTACGATCCGCAGGACCCTGCCTCGGCCGATGTGCCGGTACCGGATTACCGGGTGGCGCTGACGAGCCGGCTCGACGGGATCAGGATCGGCGTCATCCGCCATTTTCACGAACATGACGCGGTCGCAGCTTTTGGCCCCGATAGCGCCCCGAGTGCTGCTTACACCGCCGCCTTTGACGCCGCCTGCCATACCCTCGAAGCCCTCGGCGCGCGCCTTGTCGACGTCAAGCTGTCGCCGCTGATCGATTATCTCGACGCCAATCGGCTGATCATGCTGGCCGAGGCCTATGCGCTGCATGAACAGGATTTTCGCGAACGGCCGCAGGATTTCGGGCATCACATGTTCGCTCGGATCGCATTGGGGGCGTTCCTGACCGCGGCCGACTATGTCGAGGCGATGCGGCAGCGACGCGAACTCTGCGTCGAGTTCGCCCGCGCGCTCGACGGCATAGATGTTATGGTCTCGGCCAATTCGACCGGCCCGGCGCCGCCGATCGATGCGATCCCGACTTATTCGACATTCGAGCGCGCCTCCTATACCGGCCCCTACAATCTGACCGGATCGCCTGCATTGTCGGTGCCGATCGGTTTTGAGGGCGGGTTGCCGCTCGCCTTTCAGATCGCCGGCAAGCCGTTTGACGAGGCTGGGGTCATGCGCGTCGGCCACGCCTTTGAGCAGGCGACCGACTACCACCGTCAGCGCCCGCCAATTGCCGCCCCGCTACCAGGCCGCAGCTAGCAGCCGGGCTTTCGTCGTTACCGTCGTCGCCGATACTGGTATAGGCTCGATAGAGGCAGATCACGAAGGGCGGTGCGATGGAACTCGGGACGTTATTGCCGTGGAGCGATATCGGCGGCGCGCCGGCGGTGGTGCGCGAATATGCGCAGGCGGCGGAGGCGATCGGCTATCATTTTGTCGAAGCACCCGACCATGTTCTCGGCGTCAACGCCGCGAGCCGGCCGGGTTGGGACCGCAACAACTCCGAAGATCTGTTCCATGACCCGTTCGTGCTGTTCGGCTATCTGGCGGGCTGCACCGAGAAGCTCGGCTTTTCGACCGGCGTCTTGATCCTGCCGCAGCGTCAGACGGTGCTTGTCGCCAAGCAGGCGGCGTGTCTCGATGTGTTGTCGGGCGGCCGCTTCCGGCTCGGGATCGGAGTCGGCTGGAACGAGGTCGAATTCATCGGGCTCAACAAGGATTTCCATAATCGCGGCCGCCGCTCGGAAGAACAAGTACAGGTCATGCAGCAATTGTGGGCCTCCCCGCATGTCAATTTCAAAGGCCGTTGGCACAATATCGAGGATGCCGGCATCAACCCGCGGCCGGTTTCGGGCAAGGTCCCGGTGTGGTTTGGCGGCCATCACGACCGAACCCTCGAGCGCATCGCCAAATGGGGCGATGGCTGGATGCCCAACGCCTATCCGCCCGGTCCGGAGGCGACGGAAATTCTCGGCCGGCTGCGCGGTCTGATCGAAAAAGCCGGCCGCGATCCGGCGCAGATCGGCATCGAGGCGTGGGTTTCGATGGGGTCCGGCAGCGATGCCGATTGGGCGCGGGAGGCGCGCTTTTGGAAATCGGCGGGAGCCTCGCATATCTGTCTGACGACGACCTTTGATCGCCGCCACCACAAGCGCGTCCCCGGCCACACCCTCTCCGACCATTTGGCGGCATTGCGGCGCTACCACGCTGCCGTCGCCGCGGAGTTGTGAGGCTGGCTGGCCGCCTAGTCTCTAGTGTCCCGGTTCAGAAGTGCGTCAGAGTTGTTTTCAGGATCCTTCTCCCGTCCGTACCGGCACCGGGGTGCGGCCGCTGGCCGAGGGTAGGGATGGGCGGGGCGAGCCACGTTGCGAACTTCGGGTTCAGGGCACTTGGTCTGTCCGGTGCATTGTCAACCTCATCGGCACGTGGTCCCCGGTCGCCGGTGACGCTAACCACCTGTCGGCGTCGGGTCAGATCGGATCGGAAGCCGTTCTCAGCTGAGCCATCCTGGCAACGATGTCGCAGCGCTCGACCAGTTCGGGGTCACCCTTGATCACCTCGAATGCCGTCGCATCCCCTTCCCGCCAGAAACGGATGTCGAGCTTGCGGCTGCCGATGTGAAGGTCATAGACGGTGAGATCGGGCAGCCATTGCGGCAGCGACGGGTCGATATACAGCTTGCCGCGCGGCGCATCCGGCAGAAAGCCGAGCAGCGCCTGTGTCAGCATAAAAACCGAGCCCGCCGCCCAGGCTTGCGGCACGTTGGCGCCGATGTATTGGACCGGGAAATTGGTTTCTGTGCGCTCAAAGGCGGTGTACAGCTCCGGCAGCTGGTTGAGCCGGAAATGGCTGGCCGCAAAACTGATGTCGTGTGCGATCCGCGCCGCCTGCGCAGCGAAACCGTAATATCTGAAACCCATCGCAATGATCGCGTTGTCGTGTGGCCAGACCGAACCGGTCTGGTAATTGTAAGGATTGAACGCCGGGTTGCTGGTCGACAGCGTGCGGATGCCCCATCCGGTCGCCATATCAGGCGCCATCAGACGCTCCACGACCCTTTGGGCGCGATCGGGTGGGACAATGCCCGACCACAGACAGTGCCCGGGGTTCGAGGCAACGGTCATGACCTTGTTCTTTTCGCCGTCGAGCGCATAGGCGTAGAAGCCCAGTTCCTCATCCCAGAATGCGACATTGAACCGCTCGAACAAGGCGGCAGCTTTGGTGCGCAACACCTGGGCGCGGTCGGGGCGGCCCAGCGCGTCGAACACTTCGGCCATCCGCACCCAGGCGGCGTAGACATAGCCCTGAAGCTCACAAAGCGCCTTTGGGCCCTTTACCAGCGAGCCGTCCGGATAGACCACCGAGTCGCCCGAATCCTTCCACCCCATATTCTCGTAGCCGACCGGAGAGCGGGTCTGATACTCCTGGAAACCGTCGCCGTCGCGGTCGCCATAATCGTCGATCCAGGCGAGGCACCCCTCGGCCGTCTCGAGATGTCGTTCCAACAGCCTCCGGTCGCCGATGGCGCGCCAGGCCGTATGCAACGCGATCAGATAAAGCGGTGTCGCGTCGGCGGTGCCGTAATAGGGCGTGTGCGGGATCAGCTTGAAATGTGCGAGTTCACCACAGCGCCTCTCGTGCGGTATCTTGCCGGGCTCAGCGTCGCGGTAGTTGTCTTCCTGCTTTGCCTGCAATGAGCCGAGAACTTCCAGCGTTCCGCAGGCAAAGTCCGGGTAGATCAGCGCGTTTTGCAGAGACACGATCAAACTGTCGCGTCCAAATGGGGCGACAAACCACGGAAGACCGGCGGCCGGAATAAAGACCAGATGATCGGTGCCGGCGATCGGCAGGCGCAAGGCCGCCATATCCTCGAGCGCCCGGCGGAACAGACGGTAATATTCCTCATTGGTTGTCCGAATTTTCACGACGTTTTTCAGCCAATCCGCCATCGTCTCGGCATGGGGCGATTTATGGCTGTCGTCGATGCAATGGGGCGGCGGAAAAAAATGTCGGTCGCCGTCTGCCAGGGTGTAGTGGAGGCAGCAATGCCACGTCTCTGCCGGTTTGAGAGCGACCTCGAAGCTGAGCCGACCGTTGGCATAGACAGGCTTTGTCGATGAGCGGGAGGGCGAGATTGTCACTGCGCGAGTGAAGTCGCCATGCCGGTAGGTCGTGCGCAGATGCTGGTGCGACCACTCCGTCGTGATCCGGCCCCGGCGCACGATCTGGCCTGCTTTGACCTCAAAGATGTCGGCGAAGTCGCAGCGCAGCGCGATCTCGAGCTGGAAGACCAGCGGTTTCATGCCGCGATTGACGACGTCGAGGTCCTCGTGCATGCCGCCGCTGATTGATCGGCCGACAACGAGTCCCAAGGTGCGCGGTGCGATCGCGCCGTCTTCGGTCAGAAAAGAGCGGTTGGTCAGAAAGATGCGAGATGCGTAATAATTGATCGCGCCGCCGTTTAGCAGGTCCCAGGGTTCGCCATTCGCATAAATCGTCCAGCTGCTGACAACCCGAGTATCAAAGAAATAAAGGCCGTTTTGGCTGGGCCAATTGATCTGCCCATCTTCCTCGCTTATCAGTACCGTTTGACCCTGGTGGATCGCGATCTGTGGCGGTCCGACTTGAACCTTGATCGTCATGCGAGGCTCCGGCTTTGGCGGTGGCACCCTCTATGATCTGATGGGCTTCGGCGAGGATCAGCGGCATTCGGGTCGCCCGGGTGACCCATCCTGGCGGCACTCAACGGTCTACAAACCCCACACCGCGATGAGTGGTTCTCGTAAACTCCAGATTGACTAATCAAACCTGGCGGACGCACGGCGCTCGCTGCTGGGCCGAGCGCCTGCAGGCCCGGACAGCGCCCCGCCGTCGCGGCGGACTACGGGAAAGGAACGATGGGCACGGCGTATCCGGCTCATCGCGATTGACCGATCAAATCTGGATCGATCAATCTAAAACGCGTCATGCACCGGTCTTGAGAAGTGCCAGGACCCCGTTGACGGCGCCTTCCATTACCTCGCGCAGCGGGCGAGACCGCGCCAGCACGCGAATGCCGAGCAGTACGCTCAGCAGCAGCTGCGCGGCTTCACCAGCCGGGCGGGTTGCGACAATCGAGCCATCCTTCTGTCCCGCCTCGACGCAGCGGCGAAAAAAGGCCTCGATGAACATCATCTCCTCGGCGACGAGATGCTGGAATTCGGGATCATAGGGCGCGAGTTCCAGCGCGGCGTTGACCAGCATGCAGCCGCGGCGCTGCTGATCGTCAACCGAGCGTTCGATGATCTCGTCGAAAAAATTGGCGAGCGCCATAGCCGGCGCCAGTTTTTCGAGCCGCGCGACGCGATCGCGCACCGTCTGGGCGAGGTAATGGACGAAGGCCCGGCGGTAGAGCGACCGCTTGTCGCCGAAAGCATTGTAGAGGCTGGCGCTGGTGATCCCCATCCGCTGCGCGAGATCACGCACTGAGGTCTGCTCGAACCCTTGCGCCCAGAAACAGTTCATCGCTGCCTCGAGCACTGTCGTCTCGTCGAACTCTCTTGGTCGCGCCATCGCACGCCTCGCCGCAGCCACCCTCGATCGGCGCCGCTATCCTGATGATCCGGCGCCAAAATTTTAGAACCGCCGTGCCGGAACGGCAAAGCCGTTGTCGACCTTGCGCCCGAAGGTCAGCGTCTCCTCGTCCGGTCTCGGCCTACCCCGCCGGTTGTCATTGTGCAGAATTATCAGGCAGCGATATTCCTGAGCCGGCAGGACAGTGTCGTCCTCCGGACGGCTGCTCCGGCAATCGGCGACAGCAGCTTCGATCGCAGCAGCGGGTCTCGTCGACCGATTGCTGTCGTGCTCTGGCAAACCGGCAGTGCCATAATGGCCTCGTGGTCTGCGGACCGCGCGACCCGAAGGTGGGCGGGTGAAAGGCATTTGGCGCAATGACCCCGCTCGACCCGATCGCGCCGGCGGAGCAGGGAAGGGGACTGGCGGTTTCGTTCAGCCTGGACGGGTCGACGGTCCTCGATGACGAGGAGAACAGGGATGGCGGTGCGTGATATACTGGTCTGCCTCGATAGCACCGCCGCCGGAAAAACGCGGCTTGAGCTGGCGTTCGATCTGGCGCGAACTAACAAATCCCATTTGATAGCCGTTTATACTGCAGCGGAGGTGCACGCGGCAGGCGCGGCACCAATCGCATCCGGGCTGCCGCCGACCGTTCTCGGGCCGGTTTCACCCGACGGCGCCAGGGTTATCGGCGGCGAGCCCTTGATCACCGACCGGTCGGCGGCGACAATCCTGCCCGAGGCGGAGCAGGCCGCTGCCATCGAGCAGTGTTTTCATCAGGAACTGTCGCTGCGGGCCGTCGAGGGCGAGTGGTTCCAGCTCAGCCGCAACCAGTTGAGAGAGCTGGTCCAGCTTGCCAAGACCGTCGATTTGACGGTGCTCGGGCAATTTCCGGGAAACGATTCGGAAGGCATGACCTGGCTGCGACCGGATGATGTCCTGATCGACATCGGCCGGCCGGTTCTGGTCGTCCCGTGCGCCGGCACATTCGAGCGTCTCGGGACCCGAGCCCTGATCGCGTGGGATGCAACGCGCGAAGCCAACCGGGCACTCCACGACGCATTGCCGTTGCTCGCCGGCGAGGCGATGGTCACGGTGATCCATGTCGGGGCGCACCAAGCCGACCTCGATCGCGACCGACCTTGGCTCGAACGCGTGATCCGTCACCTCGCTCGGTACGGGATCAACGCGCAAGCGGAAGAACTCCTGCACTCCGGCGCCGCGATCCACGACGCGCTGTTGTCGCGCGCCGCTGCTCTCGGCGCCGACATGATCGTGGCTGGAGCCTACCACCACTCGCCATTGCGCGAGGGCCTGCTCGGTGGGGTCAGCCGCGCGCTGCTCGCGCATATGACGATACCGGTGCTGATGTCGCATTAAGCGCGGCCAGCCGCGCGACGGCGTCGATATGCCGCCGGCGGCACCGAGGGCGGCCAAATCCAGCTATTGGCGATGCCGTCAGGACGATGCCCGACTCGCCGCCCGGATCGCCTGCCATACTTTGAACGGGGTGGCGGGCATCGTCAGATCGCGCACGCCCAACGGCGCCAGGGCGTCGAGGATGGCACTGATCACGACCGCCAAGGCAGGCGTGCAGCCGCCTTCGCCGCCGGCCTTGATGCCGAACGGGTTGGTCGGCGACAACACCTCGACAATCCGTGTCGTAAACGACGGCAGATTGTCCGAGCGCGGCATGCCGTAATCGAGGAACGAGCCGGATAATGGCTGGCCTGAGACCCGGTCGATCGCACATTCCTCCCACATCGCCTCGCCGATCCCCTGGGCGGCGCCGCCATGGGTCTGGCCATGGACGATCAGCGGGTTGATGCAGCGGCCGACATCGTCGACGACTGAATAGCGGGTGATTTCGACCATGCCGGTCTCGGGATCGACTTCGACCTCGCACACTGCACAGCCATTAGGGAAGACCGGGTCGTGCATCTCGTTATCGGTGACGACGGCGATTTCGCCATCGGCGCCGAGCCGCGCACCCTCCTGCGCCAGTTCGAGAAAATCGTAGCTGCGGTTGTCAGGCGGCGCCGAGAACCGGCCGTCGGCAAATCTCACCCGAGCGGCGCTGGTATCGAGCAGAAAGGCGGCGACCGCTTTGCCTCGGGCAATCAGTTCAGGAGCGGCCTTGGCGAACAGGGTCGCCGAATGGCGCATCGAGCGGCCGGAATGCGAGCCGCCGCCGAGGCTGACGACATCGGTGTCACCCATGATCACGTCGATTGCCTCGACCGGCACCGCCAGAACCGCGCCCAAGACCTGGGCGAAGCTGGTTTCGTGCCCTTGCCCGCTCGGCCCGGTGCCGATCACGAGTTCGACCCGGCCGGCCGGCGTCACCGTGATCTCGCTGCGCTCACGCGGCGCTCCGATCGAACTCTCGACGTAATTGGCAAGCCCCAGCCCCAGCAATCGGCCGCGGGCTTGGGCGGCGCGCCGTCTCGCCGCAAAGCCGTCCCAATCGGCTATCCGCATCGCGAGATCCATATTGGCCTCGTAGGTGCCGCTGTCGTAGCGGGCGCCGACGGCATTTGGATATGGCATCGCCTGTGGACCGATCAGGTTCATCCGGCGCAACGCGATACGGTCAAAGCCGAGCCGGCGGGCCGCTTCGTCGACCACCCGCTCGATCGCATAGGTCACCTCCGGCCGACCGGAGCTGCGATAGGCGTTGGTCGGCATCGTGTTGGTAAAGACCGCGCGCGAGCGCAAGGTCGCGGCGGGAATGTCATAGGAGCCGGTGACCAGCGCCGAACCTTTGCCGAGCGGCGATAGCGAGGCGCAGCGGGCGCCGACATTACTCACATTGTCGGCGCGCAATCCGAGAAATCGTCCGTCGGCGCGCATCGCCAGCGCCACCCGGGTCAACAGGTCGCGGCCCTGAAAATCGGTCAGGAACACTTCCGCGCGCGTCGAGGTGTATTTGACCGGGCGGCCGAAACGGCGGGATGCCCACAACACCAGTCCCGATTCGACGTAAAGCCGGTTACGCGTGCCGAAATTGCCGCCGACGTCAAAGGACAGCACCCGAATCCGCTCGAGCGGGACACCTAGGACCGCGGCCAGCTCGGCCTTTTGCCGCACCACCCCGCCGCTGCCGGCCCACAAAGTGTAACGCTCGTCCGCCGGGTCCCAGTTGCCGAGGGCAGCGCGCGGTTCCATCGGCACGCCGGTGACGCGGCCGATGTGAAACTCCATCTCGACCACGTGATCGGCCGCGGCAAACGCCTGCTCGGTTGCCGCCGGGTCGCCGAACCAGGTGTCGACCAGCACATTGTCCGGCGCCTCGTCCCAGACGACCGGTGGGTTCGGCGCCAAGGCATCCCGAATCTGCGCCACCCACGGCAATTCCGTAAATTCGACGATGACCGCCTCGGCGGCATCCTGCGCCTCAGCTGCAGTTTCGGCGATGACCACCGCCACCGCCTCGCCGACATGCCGCACCCGGTCAGCCGGCAGCAGCATTTGCGGGCCGATAAAGATCGCACCGCCGCCGGGGCCGGTCAGTTTCATGTCGTAGCGGGTCTGCGGCACCGGGCTGTGCGGGATCGGCTTGAGCCCGTCGGCAACGCAATCACGACCGGTCAGGATGCCGAGCACGCCGGGCATCCCGGTCGCGCGCAGGGTGTCGATCTCGCCGAGGCGTGCATGTGGCCAGGGCGACCGCACGATCGCCATATAGGCTTGGCCGGGCAGGGTGAAATCGTCGCTGAACCGGCCGCGCCCGGTCAACAGCCGCTCGTCTTCCCTGCGCCGCAGCGGCTGCCCGATCGCACCGAGGCTCTTCAGTTCGGGAAGTTCGATCACATCGTTCATTGCAAGCCTCGGGTCATGGCTGATGCCGGCTGGGCGCAGTGTAACTCTCCGGCGCCATGTCATACATTGGCGGCGGAGGAGACGGCGATGAATCCACAACCCGAGAATCAAGCGCCGGGCAAGACTGCCAGCCGCGTCAGACGGCGCGGGGTCGGCGATCTCGTCAAGGGCGGCGCGCCGATCGTCGGGTTGACCGCCTACACCGCCCCGATCGCGCGGCTGCTCGACCCGCATGTCGATTTCCTGCTGGTCGGCGATTCGCTGGGCATGGTCGTCTACGGCTTCGACAGCACGCTGCCGGTCACGGTCGAGATGATGATCGCGCATGGCGCTGCAGTCATGCGCAGTTCGGCACGAGCGCTCGTTGTCGTCGACCTGCCTTTTGGCGCCTACCAGGGATCGCCCGAAGAGGCGTTTCGCAATGCCGCGCGGATCATGGCCGAGACCGGCTGCGCCGCGGTCAAGCTCGAAGGCGGCGAGGAAATGGCTGGAACCGTGCGCTTTCTGACGCGGCGCGGGGTTCCGGTCATGGGCCATATTGGGCTGATGCCGCAATCGGTGCATGCGGCCGGCGGGTTCAAGGTACAGGGCCGCGGCCTCGAACAGGCGGAGGCGGTCATCGCCGACGCGATCGCGATCGCCGATGCGGGCGCGTTCGCGATCGTGATCGAAGGCACGGTCGAGCCGGTGGCGCGCGCGATCACCGAGAAGGTGGCGGTGCCGACGATCGGCATCGGCGCTTCGCCCGCCTGCGATGGCCAGATCCTCGTGATCGATGATCTGCTCGGCGTCTACACCGAATTCACCCCGCGTTTTGTCAAGCGCTATGCCGAGTTGGCGCCATTGATCTCGGCTGCGGCGAAGGGCTATGCCGCCGATGTCCGCGCCCGCCGCTTCCCCGGCCGGGAGCATTGTTTTGATGCGGGTCGAAGCGTTGACGCAATTGTGCCTGCGCCGAAAGGATCGGCCTGACTTGTCCGCGTCCGTAGCGGGGGCGCCCTTACCGGCAAAACGGCGTGCGAGGTAGCCCGATGATCGAACAGACCTTGGACATCGCCACCAAGGATGGGGCGATGGAGACTTTCCTCTGCCACCCGGAGCGCGGCGGCCCGTTTCCGGCGGTGTTGTTCCTGATGGACGCGCCGGGCATCCGCGAGGAATTGCGGGACATGGCGCGCCGCCTGGCGACGGTCGGATATTACGTGCTGTTGCCAAACCTTTACTACCGCGCCGGCCGCGACACGATCTTCGGCCCCGATGTCCTGGAACAAGGCAGCGCCGAGCGCGAGCGGATGCGGGCGGTGCGCACCCGGATGACGATCCCGCCGGTCATGGCTGACGTCGCGGCGATGCTCGCCTTTACCGATGGCCAGAATGCTGCCAAGGGTGGACCGATCGGTGCGCATGGCTATTGCATGAGCGGGCCCTATGCGCTCGCCGCCGCGGCGCGCTATCCCGACCGCATCGCCGCTGCGGCGTCGTTTTACGGCACCTGGCTCGTTTCCGACGCCACCGAGAGCCCGCATCTGTCGCTGGGCACGGGCAAGGCCGAACTTTATATTGCCTGCGCCGAGCATGACGATCTGGCGCCCTTGCCGATGGTCGCGGAGTTGCGCGGGCTGTTCGAGCGCTCGGGTGCTGCGGGCGAGATCGAGCTTTACTCCGGCGTCCACCACGGCTTTGCCTTTCCGCAACGCTGGTGCTTTGACAAAGCCGCGGCCGAGCGTCATTGGGAACGGCTGATCGCTCTCTACCGACGTCATCTCGGCTGAGTAGCGGCGATGGCGCAGGCATCACGACCACCGGCGCGCGCCGACGGCGAAGTTTTGATCACCGCGCGCACCGGCTGGGATCTCCTGGCCGATCCGCTCTTGAACAAAGGGACCGCCTTCACCGAGGCCGAACGCGACATCTTTGGCCTGCACGGGCTGTTGCCGCCGCATATTGGCACCTTGGACGAACAGGCCTCGCGCCGCCTCCTGGTGTTGCGCCAGTTTGCCACCGATCTCGAGCGCTACGCCTTTCTGCGCGAATTGCACGACAACAACGAGACCTTGTTCTTTGCGTTGCTCGAGCGCAACATCGAGGAATTACTGCCGCTGGTCTACACGCCGACGGTCGGTGCCGGCTGCCAGCTCTTCAGCCAATTGTTCAGAAAACCGCGCGGGTTGTTTTTGAGCCTGCCACACAAACGGCGGCTCGATCAGATCCTCGCCAACCCGCGCTTTGACCGGGTCGAGGCCATCGTCATCACCGATGGCGAGCGGATCCTCGGGCTCGGCGACCAGGGTGCGGGCGGCATGGGCATCCCGATCGGCAAATTGGCGCTTTACACCGCCTGTGGCGGACTGCATCCGGCGACGACATTGCCGGTCATGCTCGATGTCGGCACCGACAATCAGGACCGGCTCAGCGACCCGCTGTATCTTGGCTGGCGGCACGAGCGGGTGCGCGGCGCCGAATACGACGATTTTGTCGAGGCGGTGGTCGCGGCCATGACCCGCCGCTGGCCGCATGTCCTGCTGCAGTGGGAAGACTTCGCCAAAGGCAACGCGACCCGCTTGCTCGAGCGCTATCGGGAGCGGCTGTGCACCTTCAATGACGATATTCAAGGGACGGCAGCGGTTGCCGCCGGCACCCTGTTGGCGGCGGTCAACGTCACCGGCGTGCCGCTCTGCGAACAACGCATCGCGGTGCTGGGCGCGGGCTCGGCCGGCTGTGGCATCGCCGGCCTGGTCCGGAAGATGATGGTCGAGGCCGGGCTCTCGGAAAATGTCGCGGCCGGTCGCTTTTACATGGTCGATTGCGATGGGCTGCTGGTCGAGGGCATGAACGCGATCGAGCCGTTCCAACAACCGTTTTTGCAAAAACGATCGGCGATCGAGGGCTGGGCGCTCGACCATCCGGACAAGATCTCGCTCGTCGATGTCGTTACCAACTCCAGACCGACCGTGCTGATCGGGGTGTCGGGCCAGCCCGGCGCCTTTTCCGAGACGGCGGTGCGGATCATGGCGCGCAACCACCATCGACCGGTGATTTTTCCGCTGTCGAACCCGACCTCGCGCGCCGAGGCGACACCGGAAGATATCGAGGCTTGGACCGAGGGCCGGGCAGTGATCGGCACCGGCAGCCCGTTCCCGCCGCTGGTCCGCAACGGCGCCAAGTTCCAGGTCGACCAAACCAACAATTCCTATATTTTCCCTGGGGTTGGCTTGGGCGCCATTGCGGTCAAGGCGCGGCATATCAGCGATACGATGTTCATGGCGGCGGCAAAGGCCCTGGCGGCCGCCTCGCCAGCGGCGTCGGACCCCGGCGGCAACCTCCTGCCGCCGGTGACCGCGTTGCGCGAGGTTGCTTTTGCGGTG
>DATJLK010000144.1:0-4235 GCA_035509615.1 Allostellaceae bacterium
GTGTTTCGTTCCAGTAAACTTCGAAGTTGTCCGAGATCAGTTGAGAATTCAGGAACCGGTCAACATCCGTGTTGGTGTAAAAAATCAGCCGAATTCCAGCAAGGTCCTTGATCTCATTTTCAATCGATTGGCAATCAAGCAATCCGCGGTCCTGCAGCTTCGGTTTCAGACGTGCTGCCTCTTTAGCCCGACATTGGATCGATTGGGGTGGGGATACACCGTCGGTCGCCGCGATCGCTTTGGCCAAAATGTCTCTGACGACGGCGGCAAATTCCGCGTAGGCTGCCTGGTGTTGTCTCTCATAATCTTCAAAGTTCACGGGCTGCTACCCCTGCGCAGCGCCCTGCACGAAAGCCGCCGGTGTAACGACCATGTGGGTCTTGCCCATGATCACACCGAGCTGGCGACGCAGCGTCGCCACAAGCGGCCCGTCCTGTTCCCGGGGATCCGCCGGCAGGCGCCGGCTCGATCCGGCAAAGCAGGGATACCCCTTAGCGGCGAACAGGTCCTTCAGCGAGACCGGCAACCCCTGGAAAGGCCCGGCCGAAACGCCAGCCGCGAATGCAGCATCGGCCGCGTCGGCGACGGCGCGGGCCTGCTGCGGTGCCCAGAACGAATAGGCGTGCAACCGCTCCCCGACACTCTCGTGCCGGGTAATCGCCGCATCGACCAGTTCCCGCGCGGTCGCCCGCCTGTCGCGCAATTCCCGCGCGATCTCGATCAGCGGACGGGAGAGCGGGTCGCCTGACATGATCATCTCCTCTCAAATACCGTAGGCGGAGCCTTTCCCGGCGAGGGCGATGCACTCGATCTCGACGCCGTTGCCGTTGCTGAGCTGCAAGGCGCAGACGGTGCGGGACGGCGGATCGATTGGGAAGAATTCACGCCAGACCCGGTTCATCTCGTCGTAATCCCCCGCATCGGCGAGCACGACGGTCATCTTGACGATGCGGTCGAGGCCGGATTCGGCCGATTCGAGCATATGCGCCATATTGCGCAGCGTCTGCCGGATCTGCTCGGCGATCGGGCCGAGATTACGGCCGCCGCTGACCGGGTCCACCGGTCCCATCCCGGACAGGAAGATGGCGTCGCCGACCCGGATGCCCGGCGAATGCGGCAGATTGGCGTTGCGCGAGACGTTGAGTTTGGGGTTTAGCGGCTCGATCACGCTGCGCTTAACATTTTCGGTCATCGGACCACCCGTTGCTCAGGCCAGCGCGACGCATTCGATCTCGACCTTGTGGCCGCCAATGAGCCCGGCACCGCAGATGGTCCGTGCCGGTGGATCAGCCGGGAAGAACTCGCGATAGACCGAGTTCACGTTCTCGTATTCCAGCATCGAATAGATGAACGCATTGACCTTGACCGCCTTCGCGAGCGAAGAGCCGGCGGCTGCCAGCAATTCGCCCATGTTGGTCAGGATCTGCCGCGTCTCGGCAGCCACCGTGCCGCGCGCCGGCGCGCCGGTCGCCGGGTCCGTCGCCGTCAAGCCGGAAAGGAAGATGAATTCGCCCGCCCGTATCGCCGGCGAAAGCGACAGGCCGGGCCGCCGCCACCCGCCCGGTTCGATCACCTGTCGGGGATACATCATCGCCGCCGGCCGGCGCGTTTCCGCGGCCGCGACGACGTCGAGCATGACCTTGAAGCCGGCCTCGATCTGCACGCTCATCACGGTGCGGGCCGGCGGCGCATTCGGAACATATTGTCGGTAGAGGCGGTTGAGCACGTCGTACTCGATGCGGTCGCGTGCACCTGCACCAGACGGTCGAGGGACGACCCTGTCGACGCCAGCAGCAGTTTCAGCTTCTCGAAGATGCGCCGTGCCTCGCTCGTCACCGTACCGTGCTGGCGCTCGCCGTTCTGCGGATCGATCGCCACCATGCCCGAGCAGAAGACCATCCCGCCGGCCCGGATCGCCGGGCTCTGGTGATGACCGTATTCCCGGCGGAGATCGAGGCCGGGCACCGGGGCAGGGATGACCTCGCGCATGCAACCTCCCGAAGATGGCCGCGAATTGAACCTACTGCCGCGCGCTCTGCCGATAAAACGGCGCATGCTGATCGGGGTCGAAGTAATCGGCATAGAATGCCCGCACATGCGGCAGCAATGACTTCGAAAGGCGGCGTCGTTCGACCTCGTCTTCGGAGAGCGCCCGTTGCAGGTCCTCGTGCAACGCTCGCAACGCGCCGTCGCGATCGACCTTGGTGAACTTGCCGTCGGCATAGATGACGTCGCCGTCGCAGATGACGGTGCGCACGCCGCCGGTCTTGGCGCGCTGCAGGACCGCGTCGAGGAGCGGCGTCTCGGGGTCGAGATAGGGGTAGCTGATCGCGTGCCAATCGATGAGGACAATGTCGGCGGCTCGGCCCACCGCGAGCGCCCCGATCGTTTCGACAAACGGCGTGGTTGCAGCACCGCCCGAGGTCGCCATGCGGAACACCTGCGCCGGTGTCGGCACCCCGTCATCCATGCCGGGCACGCGATGCGCGCGCAGCACCATCCGCATCTCCTGCAGCATGTCGCGGTCGTCGTTGATGCCCGCCTCGTCGATCCCGATCGCGGTGGTGATGCCGGCATCCTCGAGCTTGTTGAGGGCCGCGACGCCCGAACGCAGCCGGAAGTTCGACGAGCAGTTGTGACAGACACAGGTGCCGGTTTCGGCGAGCCGCTCAATGTCCGGCTCGTTCAGCCAGACGCCATGGCCGAGCGTCATCTGCGGGCCGAGCAGACCGAAGCGGTCGATGTATTCCACCGCCGTGCAGCCGCCGCGCCGGCGAGCGTATTCCTTCTGGTATGCCGTCTCCAAGAGGTGCATGTGCAGCGGCACGCCGTATTTGCGCGAGCAATCGGCGAGCCGAGTCAGCGCCGCGTCGGAGCACCAATGGAGATTGGCGGGAGCGAGCTGCACCTTGACCCGGCGCGTATCGCGGTAGCGGCCGTAAAGCCCTTCGAACAGCGCGATGTCGTCATCGAGCGTCAATTGAAAACGCTCGAACCATCGCTGCATCGGCCCGCGCAGCTCGGACGGCAGGCTGGCGATGAAGTCCTCGTCCCGCTGGTAGACCAGCCGGTTCTGGTCGCGCACCGCGTACGAGTAGGAAACTCGCATGCCGACATCCCGGTAGGCGCGGATCGCCTCATCGCAACCCCGATCCACCTGATCGAGTTTTCCGGGAATACGGCCGTGCAGATGCTGGACCGTCGTGACCCCCGACGCGACCATTTCGAACGCCGAATAAAGCGTGTCGAGGTAGAGGTTGACGTTCCGCATCACCATGCGGGTGACGAACCACAATTCGAGCGGCATGTCCGGCGAGCCGAGCTGCACCGGCGTCAATCCGATATGGTGGTGGCCGTTGACAAACCCCGGCAACATCACTTCGTTGCCGCTGCCGATCACCGGGACGTTCGGGTGTCGCCGGCTGAGGTCCCGGTATGTGCCGATCTCGACGATTGCGCCGTCTTCCTGCAGCACGGCGCCGTCCGTGATCTCGTTCCAACGGTGGCGGTCGATCGCATGCGTCACCATGGCGCGACTGCGGATCAGAGATGCGAACATGTCGAGCCTCCTTTCCCTCTCGGTGTCGGTGTCGTAGAGGAAGCCACTTTCCTCTCTTACAAAACCTCGCTTCACCGGCGAAGCCTGGTGCCTGTGGCAGAATTGGTTCCCGGATTTCGCCGGGAAAGCGGGGACGGAGTATCGACCTGAAGCAACTGAATGGTTCGAGGCACTGGGAACCTGCCGATGACAAAAGAAATTCGCCTCAACGCGTTCGACATGAACTGTGTCGGCCATATCCAGCACGGCATGTGGACGCATCCGCGCGACCGCTCGACCGAGTACAACACGATTCCCTATTGGCAGGATCTGGCGCGGCTCGCGGAACGCGGCAAATTCGATGGCATTTTCCTGGCCGACATTGTCGGTGTCTACGACGTCTATCGCGGCGGCCCGGGGCCGTCGATCGTCGACGCGGTTCAGATCCCGGTCAACGACCCGATGATGGTCGTGCCGATCATGGCGGCGGTCACCGAACATATCGGTTTTGGCGTCACCGCCAACCTGACCTACGAGCCGCCGTATCTGTTCGCCCGGCGCATGTCGACATTGGACCACCTGACAGGCGGCCGGGTCGGCTGGAACATCGTCACCGGCTATCTCGACAGCGCCGCACGCAGCATGGGTTTGACGGCCCAGCCCGACCACGATGGCCGGTACGACGCTGCCGACGAGT
>DATJLK010000145.1:0-12930 GCA_035509615.1 Allostellaceae bacterium
TGGTCGGCGCGCAGTTCGGCAGCATTCCCCGAATAGCGGACAGTGCCTCGCTCAAGCACGTAAACGCGATCGGCGAGCGCCAGGGCAAAATCGACGCGCTGCTCGGCAAGAAGGATCGTCAGACCCTGCGCCTTCAATTCAGCGATCTTGTCGCAGAGCATGTCGACGACCAGCGGCGCCAGCCCCTCGGACGGCTCGTCGAGCAGCAGGAGTTCGGGATTTCCGGTCAAGGTCCGGGCGATCGTCAGCATCTGCTGCTCGCCGCCGGACAGAAACCCGCCGCGCTGATCGCGCCGCTCATGCAGGATCGGGAACAGCTCGCCGACCGCTTTGATTGTCCACCGTCCCGGCCGGCGCGCCGCCCGGGCGCCAACTTCGAGGTTTTCGCGCACGCTGAGTTCGGCAAAGACGCGGCGGTCTTCGGGCACAAAGCCGATACCGGCGCGGGCGATCCGATGCGGTGCCCAGCCGGTGATGTCGCGGCCCTGCCACACGACGCGGCCCTGGCCGGGCGGGGTCAGGCCCATGACCACGCGCATCGTCGTGGTCTTGCCGACCCCGTTGCGGCCCAGCAGGCAGACGCATTCACCGGCTTTGATCTCAAGCGAGACGCCGAACAACACCCGGCTCAACCCGTAGGCCGCATGCACGTCCTCAAGCGCCAGCAACACCATCAGTGATGTCCGCCAAGATAGACGCGGCGCACCTCGGGATTGCCGCGCACCTCAGCCGGGGTGCCTTCGGCGAGCAGCCGGCCCTGGTGCAGCACCGCGATCTTTTCGGCGATGGCGAACACCACTTCCATATCGTGTTCGGTGAACAGCAGGGTCAGGCCGCGCTCGCCGGCGATGCGCTGCAACAGTCGCAACGTGTCGTGCGTCTCGGTCGCCGACATGCCCGCGGTCGGCTCGTCGAGCAGCAGAACCCGCGGGTCGCTTGCCAGCGCGATACCAAGTTCGAGCTGTTTCTGGTTGCCGTAGCTCAAGGTGCCGGCGACCGCAGCGGCTGAGGTCTCGAGACCGATCGAGACCAGCAACGCCTCGGTGTCGTCGCGGTAGAAAAGTCCCGCATCGGACCAGAAATCGCCACCGCGGCGGTGATGGGCGAGAAGGGCGGCCTGCAAATTCTCGAATACCGACAGGCGCGGAAAGATGTTGGTGCGCTGAAACGAGCGCCCGACACCCATGTGGCAGATGCGGTGCGGGGCGAGGCCGGTGATGTCGCGGCCGTCGAGCAATACCCGGCCGCCATCAGGACGCAGATGGCCGGTGATCAGGTTGAAAAAGGTCGTCTTGCCGGCGCCGTTTGGGCCGATGACGGCGGCGATCTGACCGTCGGCAACGGTCAGGCTGACGCCGCCCACCGCGACAAAGCCGGCGAAGGATTTGCGCAGTTCCCTGACTTCAAGCATTGCGCGGCACCAGCCGTCGCCGGGCCAGCCGAAACCCGGCGACGAGCCCGCCGACAATCCCGCCGGGAAAGACAAAGAGCAGCAACAGCAGCAGGCTGCCGAGAACAAATGGCCAGTACTGCGTGTAGTCGGTGATCTGCTGATTGAGCCAGACCAGCGCCATCGCCCCAACCGGCGGTCCCCAAAAGTAGTCCATGCCGCCGAGGATCGTCATGATGATGACTTCGGCCGATTTCGACCAGAAGACATAGTCGGCAAAGACGCCGCGGCTGAAAATACCGTAAAGCGCGCCGGCGAGCCCGGCAAAGGCGCCGGCAATGACAAAGGCGGCAAGCTGGTAGGCGCGCACATTGAGGCCGATAAAGGCGGCGCGCTCGGGATTGTCGCGGATCGTCGTCAGCATGCGCCCGAACGGCGAGCGCACGATCCGGCGCAGCACCGCGAGCGAGACCGCCACCAATGCCAGGGTGAGCAGGTAGAACCGGGCGCTGTCGGTCAACTCCCCGAGCCCGGGGATGACCGACATCCAGTCGAGATTCGGATACGGGATCTCGGGCAGGCCCTGGTCGCCGCCGGTGACCGCATCCCACTTGTAGCAGATCGCCCAGATGATCTGCGAAAAGGCAAGCGTCAGCATCGCGAAATAGATCTTGGTCAGGCGCACGCAGAAATATCCGGACACCAGGGCAAAGACGCCGGCGCCGATCCCGGCGGCAGGAAAGGCGACAATGAAAGGCATCCCATAGGTCTTCATCAGGATGCCGCAGACATAGGCGCCGACGCCGAAATAGGCGACGTGGCCGAAAGAAACGAGACCGGTGGTGCCGAGCAACAGGTTGAGGCTGACCGCGAACAGCGCGTCGATCACGATCTGCCCGGCAAGAAACGTGTCATAGCGCGAGCCGAGCCACGGCACTGTGCTTGCCAGCAGGAAAACAATCAACGTCCACGGAATATGGCCGATCAAGCCAGAACCGCGGCGAGGCATCAGACCGGCCGGCCGAAAAGGCCCCAGGGGCGGACGATCAGGATCACCGCCATCAGCGCGAACACCGAAAACAGCGAAAAGCCGGGGAAGATCAGGATGCCAAAGGCGAGAACCTGACCATAGATCACCGACCCCCAAAAGGTGCCCCACAGCGAACCCATGCCGCCGATGACCACGACGATAAAGGCCTGGACGATGATCAGTACATCCATTCCCGGCACGATGCTTTCGATCGGCGTGACCAGCGCACCCGAGAGACCCGCCAGAAACGAGCTGACGACGAACATGCCGGTGTAGATCAACCCGACATCGGCGCCCAGCGCATCGAGCATCTCCCGGTCATAGGACGCAGCGCGCACCATCCGACCGGCGCCGGTGCGGTTCAAAACCAGCCAGCCGGCGACCGCAATCGCCGGCCCGAGCGCGATGATAAAGAGGCTGTAGAGCGGCTGCGTCGTACCCAGGATCTGGATGCTGCCGCCGAGCCCCGGCGGAGTTGAAACCGAGAGCTGGCCGGTACCCCAGATGAACTTGGCGACGTCGCCCAGGATCAGCACCAGGGCGTAGGTCAGCAGCAGCTGATAGAGTTCCTCGCGGCCGTAAAGATGGCGCAGCAGCAGCCTTTCGACGATTGCTCCCAACAAGGCTACACCGAGTGCCGCGAGCAGCGCCGCCGGCCAGAACCCAGCCGCGAGCGGATGCAGCCACTGCATCGCCTGCCAGGCGAGATAAGCCCCGATCATGTAAAACGAGCCGTGCGCAAAGTTCAGTACGCGCATGACGCCAAAAACCAGCGACAGTCCCGAAGCGATCAGGAACAGGAACATCGCCGTGGTCAGCCCGCCCATGAATTGGCTGAACAGAAAGGATGCCGCCACCGGCCGGTCAATCTCCCCAACAGCGCGCAGTTCGGTTTATCAGTTTGTCGGCGCCGCGGCGGGCAGGAATTCCGGGTTCTTCATGACGGCAAACGGATAGGCCGCCTGCTTGACCATCACGCCCCAGAATTCGCCGCTGTCGGTTTCATGGGTTTTCGGGTTGATGGTGCGGTTGCCGACCGGCGTGTCAAAGGTCAGACCCAGCATTGCGCCGGCGACCTTCTGCTCATCGGTGCTGCCCGCCCTGGTGATCCCGTCGGCGAGCGCCTCGATCGACTGGTAGCCCATGATCGACCAGCCCGAGCCGTATTTCGACTTGGTAAAGGCCTTGAGATGCTCGATATACGCCTTGTGTGCGGCCGGCTCGTTGCCGCTCCACACCACCGGATCATAGGTATCGGAAATAATGCCGAAGGGGTAGTCGGCGCCGAGCGCCTGCGCTTCGTCGACGGTCCCGACTTCGGCGCCGTCGACCAGGCGGTTATCGATCGCCTTGAAGTAACCGAGCGGTCTCGCCTCCTTCGAGAACGTCTCGAAATCGCCGGCGAACAGATCACACATGACCGCATCCGGCTTTTTGCCCATTTGCGCGGTGATGAAGGCGGTGAAGTCGGGCTCGCCGAGCTTGGGCCATTGCTGGTCGACGATCTCGATGTCCGGCCGCAGCTTTTTCAGATTGGCGATAAAGGCGGCGACCGCGTCGCGGCCATAGGCATAGTCGGGAGCGATCGTGGCGACCCGTTTGACGTCGGTCCACCGCGCGATGAGCGTCGCGGCAGCTTTGCCTTCGATATCGGTATTGGAGCTGAGCCGGAAAATGTAGGGGTGCAGATTCTCCGGCGCCGTCAGCCGCGTGGTCTTGGCGATCGGGGCGACAAAGACGATCTTGTTCTCTTTCGCGACCGTCGACACCGCCGGCGCCTCGGCCGAGGTCAGGGTGCCGGCGAGAAAATCGACGTTGTCCCTGATGATCAGCTCACGCGCCAGGCGCACCGCCTCGTCGGCATTGGCCTTGCTGTCGCGCGGTAACAGTTCGAGCGGTCTGCCGAGGACCCCGCCCTTGGCGTTGATCTCGGCCACCGCCAGCTCTGCGCCTTTCAGGATCGGGACGCCATAGGTGGCCGTCGGACCCGACAGCGGGATCGGAAACCCGATCTTGATCGGCTCCGCAGCCGATGCCGCCACCGGCGCCACGAGCATGCCGACAAAACCCAGCGCCAGAACAGCACGGCGAAACATCTCGGCCTCACTCCCCGTTCGGATATTATCGTTCAGCGCCGGCCATTTGCGGTGAGCGGCGCGGCGCTGTCAAGCCGTCCGGCCGTGGCAGCGGCTGCGGCACCACGGCGGTCGGGGGATACCGGCGGCGCCGGATCAGATCACGCCGCGGGCCCGCAGCGCGGCGATCGCTTCTGCATCGTAACCGAGATCGCCGAGTACCGCCTCGGTGTGCTGGCCCTGGTCGGGGGTCGGACGCAATTCGTCGGGTTGCGGAAATCCACTCAGATGGATCGGTTGGCCGACGACCTTTTGCGGACCGAGCTTGGGATGGCTGACCGGTTTGGCGATGCCGAGATGCTGCACTTGCGGGTCGGCAAAGGTCTGGTCGATCGAATTGATCGGACCGCACGGCACGCCGACCCTGTTCAGCAGCTCAACCCAGTAGGCATTCGGGTGGCGGCGCATGATCTCGTTCAGATGCGCAATCAGCGCCGGGCGGTTTTTTGCCCGGGCGACAACGGTCTTGAAATCAGGATTTTCCAGCAAATCCCGGGCCCCGGCCGCTTCGCAGAAGCGCCGCCACAAATTATCCCCCGAGGCGGCGATGTTGATGTAGCCGTCGGCGGTCGCGAACATCCCGGTGCCGGGCGAGGTCGGATGGAAATTGCCTTCCTGACCGGCGACCTCACCCTTCATCAGATAGCGCGCCGCCTGAAAGTCGAGCATATAGATCTGTGCTTCGAGCAATGAGGTCTGGACCCACTGGCCTTCGCCGGTACGCTCGCGGGCAAGCAGCGCCAGGACGATGCCATAGGACAACAGCAGCCCGGCCGAGGTGTCGTTGATCGCGATGCCGACGCGCACCGGGCCCTGGCCGGGGTGACCGGTAATCGACATCAGACCGCCCATGCCCTGCGCGATCTGGTCGACACCGGGTCGGCCGGCATAGGGTCCGTCCTGGCCAAAACCGGAGATGCTGCCATAGACGATGCGCGGATTGATCTTTTTGACCGCCTCGTAATCGACGCCGAGCCGGTGTTTCACATCGGATTTGTAGTTCTCGACGATGACATCGGCACGCCGGGCGAGCTTGAAAAAGATGTCGAGACCGTCCTTGGTCTTCAGGTTCAGGGTCATCGACCGCTTGTTGCGGTGCAGGTTTTGAAAATCGGGGCCATCGCGGCGGCTGCCGGTCGCATCAACCTGCTCGCCGGGCGGCTCGATTTTGATGACCTGGGCCCCCCAATCGGCGAGTTGCCGCACCGCCGTTGGACCGGCACGATGCGCCGTCAAATCGATAACAAAGAAATCGTCGAGCGGCAGCGGGGACGACGTCATTTGCGCGGTTCTCCTGATCCGGTAACGCACGTTCTTTTTAAGTCGATGCCCCCCGCTTGTTAAGGGGATGCACTGCCTGTCGTAGCCCGCCGCTAGCCGGCGCCGGCGAGGGCGCGCACCCGCGTTTCGTCACTAGCCAACTCCCGCGCCGGCCCGGTGTGGATGATTTTGCCATCATTCAACACATAAACACGATCGGCGACATCGAGGCCGAACCGGGCATTCTGCTCGACCAGCAGGATCGATATCCCTTGGGTCCGCATCGACGTGACCACCCGGAACACGTCGCGCACGATCAGCGGCGCCAGCCCTTGCGACGGCTCGTCGAGCAGCAGAAGCCTCGGGTTGACAAGGAGCGCTCGGGCGATCGCCAGCATTTCCTGCTCGCCGCCGGAAAGCTGCCGGCCCCAGCTGTCGCGCCGCTCCGCCAGATTGGGAAAGAGTTCAAAGATGCGCTGCACCGTCCAGTAGCCGGGCCGCGTTATCGGCACCGTCAGGTTCTCGAGCACTGTCAGGTTGGGAAAGATGCGCCGCCCTTCCGGCACATAGCCGACGCCGAGCCGGGCGATCCGATATGACCGCCAATACGTCGTGTCGCGCCCGAAAATCTCGACCCGGCCTTGCCGCGGCGGCGTCAACCCGTTCAGGCTGCGCAAGGTTGTTGTCTTGCCGGCGCCGTTGCGGCCAAGCAGGGTGACGATCTCGCTCTCGCCGACTTCCAGCGATACGCCATGCAGGATGTGGCTCTTGCCGTAAAACGTCTGCAGGTTTTCGGCTCTGAGGACGGCCGCGCTCACGCCGGTTCTCCGAGATAGGCAGCCTGAACCAGGGGATCGGCCGCGACCGCTCCCGGCGCCCCGGTCGCCAGCACCTTGCCGTAATTGAGCACCGTGATCCGCTGTGCGATGCCGAAGACGAGGTCCATGTCGTGTTCGATGAACAGAATGCCGAGCCGATGACGCTGATGCAGATTGCGGATCAGTTCGACCATATGCTCGGTTTCCTCGTCGCCCATGCCCGCCGTCGGCTCGTCGAGCAGCAACAGCTTTGGCCGCCGGCTCAACGCCATCGTCACCTCGACGACGCGCTGGTCGCCATGGGCGAGTTCGCTGACCGTACGATCGGCGCGTGCGGTAAGCCCGGTGGTTTCGAGCAATTCGTCGACGCGGTCGTGGACCCGTCGCCTCAGACCCCGGCCCGGCCACGGCCGGGCGCTGCACCGGGATTCCGCCTCTACCCCGATCCTGACGTTTTCGAACACCGAAAGCTCGGGGAAGATTTCGGTGATCTGGAAGGTACGGACCAGTCCCAGCGCCACCCGGTCGGCCGCGCCGACCCGGTCGACCGGCTTGCCATCGAACCAGATCCCGCCTGCCGTCGCCGGAAAGAAACCGCTGATCAGGTTGAATAATGTCGTCTTGCCGGCGCCATTCGGGCCGATCACCGCATACATCTCGCCGTCATCGAGTTCGAGCGACACGTGGTCGAGCGCGACGAGGCTGCCAAACCGGCGCGAGACGTTGTCAAGCCGCAGCAAGCTCATGCCGGCCGCACCCGGCGGCGAATGAAGCCGAGAACCCCGCTCGGGAAGAACAGCACGATGATGATGAACAGGACGCCGATCACGGTTTCCCAGTTGGTCGGCAGCAGCGAACTCACATAGCTCTGGATGCCGATAAAGATGATCGCGCCGACCAGCGGACCCCAGAAGCTGCGCATCCCGCCGAGTACGGCAATGATGACAAAATTTCCCGACTCGACCCAGTA
Organism: Allostellaceae bacterium; assembly: GCA_035509615.1. Lineage (GTDB taxonomy): Bacteria > Pseudomonadota > Alphaproteobacteria > ATCC43930 > CGMCC-115725 > AP-15. Next base: position 7,604 of record DATJLK010000145.1, read on the forward strand.
CAGGTTCTCAGGCGAGATGAAGTTGTTCTGCAGGGCGTTGAGCGCTCCAGCCAGCCCGCCGAGCAATCCGGCGACAGCGAAGGACGTCCAGACGTAGCGTCCGACATGGATGCCGAGAAAGGTGGCGCGGCGCCGGTTCTCGCGGATCGCCACAAAGGTGTGACCGAGCGGCGAGTTCAGCAGGATCGCGATGATCGCCGCGCCGACCGCAAAAAAGAACAGCACGAAATAGTAGAACGCGGTGTCATCGAGCGGGACGGTGACGGTGCTGAAGTGCAGCGGCTGCCGCGAAAAGCCGGTCAGCCCATCCTGGCCGCCGGTGACGGCGTCCCACCGTTCGGCGACAAAATAGAAGATCTGGCCGATCGCGACCGTGATCATCGCGAAGTAGATACCACGGCTGTTGTTCACCAAAGCGCCGATGATCAGCGCGGCAAGACCGCCCAACGCCGTGCCGGCGAGCACGGCCAGCCAGCTGCTGTGGGTCAGATGCACCAGCGCCAGACCGGCACCGTAGCCGCCGAGCCCGAAATAGGCCGCTTGGCCGAACGACATCATCCCGGTGAAGCCGAGCAGCACGTTCAGCGCCATCGCGCCCAGCGCATAGATCAGGATGCGGCTGCCCAGCGCGGTATAGCCGCCGACCTGCGGCAGCCACCACGGCACCGCGACCAGCATCGCCCAGATGACGACGTTGGCGAGGACCGGCGCGGGCAGCCATCCCAGCCGTTCTGTCGTTCGAACCGGCCCGCTCATTCGAACAGGCCCTCCTGGCCGAGCAAGCCGCGCGGCCGCACCAGCAGCACCACCGCCATGATGATGTAAATGACGACGTCGCTGGCGACCGGATAGTAGGCGCTGGTGATCCCGGCCGCGACCCCGATGATCAGCCCGCCGAGGACGCTGCCGAGCAAACTGCCGATGCCGCCGACGACGATCGCGACAAACGTCGCCATAATCACATCGTTGCCCATCGTTGGCGAAAGCTGTAGCACGCCGGCGGCGAGCACCCCGGCAAAGCCGGCGAGCGCGATCCCGATCGCAAAATTCACCGCGCGCAGCAGGTATACGTTGACCCCGAGTGCGGCGACGGTTTCAAGGTCGAGAATGCCGGCGCGGATGCGTACGCCAAAGCTCGAAAAGCGCAGGAAGGCGAACAGCGCACCGGCGGCGAGCGTGATCGCGCCGACGACGAACACCCGGTAGCCGGTGATGAAGAAATAGGTCGCGCTCAGCGGCGAATTGAGCGCGCTCGGGATCGTGAACGGCACCCCCTGCGCGCCCCAGATCGAGCGCACCGAATCTTCGATGATCAGAGCGAGGCCGAAGGTCAGAAGCAGGCTGTACACCGGGTCGGAACGGCCATAGAGCCAGCGCACCAGGCCGCGCTCGACCAGGATGCCGATCAGCCCGGCCAGGACCGGCCCGGCGATCAGCGCGCCCCAAAAGCCGATATAGGGCGCCAGCGCGAAGGCCAGGTACGCGCCGATGACCATGAACCCGCCATGGGCGAAATTGATCACCGAGTTCAGGCTGATGATCAGCGACAGCCCGAGCGCCATCAGCGCATAAAACGCGCCCTGGATCAGCCCGTTGAAGGCGTCGAACAGGACCAGTTCCATCCGTTCACTTTCCTTCCGGCACAAGCATCGAGATGGCTGTCCGTCGCCGCGGATTCGGTCGGTGTGTCCGGTCGGGATGGCTCTCCCCGGTAAGGTCGCCGAGCACGCTCGGACAAAAATTCTCGCCACTCACCTTCACACACCGATACCCGATCGAAACGTCTTCCTCTACACCACATTGCCGGCATTCAATCGCATGACCTTCGACCGGGCCCACGATCACGACAATGCGGCATCATACGGGCGCCGGCCTTGCGGTGCATTGCAGCAGAGCTCACGGCGCAGCAGGGCTCGCGAGCCGCGCCGCGGCCCTGCCGGCGCCGCCCGCGGCATTGAGCCCGTATGTCGGCTCACACCGGATAGATCATCTTGCAGTCCTTTTCTTGCGGCGTCTGGGCGAGTTTGTCGCCGGGGATGGTCTCCTTTACCGTGAACAGGTTCGGATATTCCCCGCTCGCATTCACTTCGCCGACAAATTCGGTGATCAGCAGCTGGTGGTCGCCGGTCCGCCACTGGATCGGATACGGCCCAAGCCGCAGCTCCGGCGGCAATTCCATGCCTTCGATCGCATGCGACACCTTCACCGCTTCGAGGCTGTTCGCCTTGGCAGCGCCGATCGCAATCGTGTGCATCCCGACATAGCCGAACCAGCTGCGGGCACTCGGCGTCTTGTTGTAAAGCTTGCGATAGGCATCAACAAAGGGCTTGACCTGCGGCACGTTCGGCTGGTCCCACCACCACTCCATGACGCCCCAGCCGGTGCGCGCCACCGCCGGCAACGCCGCCAGCGGCTCGAGTTCGACAAGGCCATAGCCAAACTTCATCTTCTCGGTCATGCCAAACTGAACGGCCTGCTTCATCAGGTTGACGAAATCGTCGCCGCCCTGCAGCACGATGAAGACGTCCGGATTGGCCTGCTGCACCTTGATCAGCACCGAGGTGAAGTCGGTCGAGCCCAACGGCATCAAAGCATTGCCGAGCAGCGTGCCGCCGTTCTGCTGCAGGATCTTGGCAAAGCCCGCTTCGAGAAAGTGGCCCCAGGCGTAATCCGGCGTCGAGATGTACCAGCGCTTGCCGAATTTGAGCAGGGTCTTTGACAGCGCATTGGCCAGCATCCAGGTGTCGGAGCAGACTTTGAACGTCGTCCAGTGGCAATGCGCGCCGGTTACCGAATCGACGTGACCGCCGGTATCGACGTAAAGAATCGGCTTCAGGTCGGCAGCCTGGCTCAGCGCCAGGGCCACCGCCGACGATACCGACCCGGCGACGAAGTTGACATTGTCCTGCTCGACGACCTCGTGGAATTTCTCGGTCGCGTTGCCGACATCGGCGGCATCGTCCTGCGGGATCAGAACGACCTCTTGGCCGAGGATGCCCTTGTTGCGGTTGATTTCGGCGATCGCCATCTTGGCGCCGTCCAACTCGGTCGCGCCGAGCGCCGCATAGGTCCCGGAAAACGGGTCGATAAAGCCGATCTTGACCTGGGTCTCACCGAGCGCCTTGACGATCGGCGGGCTGACGGCGGTGACGAGACCTGCCGCGGCAGATCCGGCAAGAATGGTTCGACGGGTGATCGGCCGCTGACGGCCAAAGGACGACGGAGACTTTGAAGGTGACATTGCGCTTCCTCCCGGGGCGGATCGCGCGTCAGAACCCGGTGCTGGCCGCGGCGCGAAGCAGCTGATGGCGGCCGGCACCGGGATTCTCCAGCAACGGCGCAAATGCAGTGCACTCGCCCGCGAGACCGGCCCGTTCTCGATCGGAGCGTCCCCGCAATGCCGCAGTAAACAATGCCTTGACCGAAAAGTCCATTCCAGCTGCCGTCTTTGGCAGCGATAGCGACAGCTGCTGCTTGCTCTATACTTGCGTCATCGGCTTGCGGGAGCCGGGGGCGCACAGGAGGCGGCATGCAGATCGGTTTTATCGGCACTGGAACGATGGGGACCCCGATTGCCGGCTGTCTGATTGATGCCGGTCACAGCCTCGGCGTCTACGATATCCGGCGCGAAGCAACTCAGGCGCTGGTCGGGCGCGGCGCGCGTGCGCTCGACACGCCGCGCGCGGTCGCCGAACACAGTGCTGTGGTGTTCACTTCGCTGCCGGGACCCGGCGAGATGGAGCGGGTGGCACTCGACCCCGATACCGGCATCCTTGCCGGGCTGCGCGCGGGCGGCTGTTATATCGACCTGACCACCAACGCGCCCGACGTGGCGCGCAGGGTCGGTGAGGCGTGCCGCGGTAGAGCTGTCGCCATGCTCGACGCGCCGGTCAGCGGCCGCCCACCCGGCATGACAATCATGGTCGGCGGTGACGAGGCGGTGTTCGCGCAATACCGCCCGCTATTCGAGGCGATCGCCCGCAACATCTTTTATGTCGGCGGCGCCGGCACGGGATGCGTCGCCAAGCTCGTCACCCAATACCTCGGCTATACCAATTTCGTCGCTTCGCTCGAAGGCTTGCTGATCGGCGCCAAAGCCGGGGTCGATCCCGGAATTCTGGCGCAGATCGTACCGTTCAGCGCGGGAGCCAGCCGCACTTTCGACAACATCCCGCGTGCGGTGCTGTCGGGCGCCTTTACCGCCGGCGCCACGCTCGACATCGTCGCCAAGGATCTCTTCCTTGCCTGCGAGCTTGCCCGCGAGGTGGCCGCTCCGGCCAATCTCGGGCTCATCGCGCATGACGTGCTGCACCGCGCCCAGGCCCAGGGTTGGGGCAGCCGAGGGTTTCCGATCGCCGCCCGCATTCTCGAGGCGATGGCCGGCCACGAACTGCGCTCGCTGGAGGGCCAGAACGGGGCAAACTATCAGGCTGACGACCCACGGCGGGCGGGCACGGATCGTGGCTGAGGATCGGCGTCATGCGCCCCGCCCTTATCGCCCTTGTGCTTTCGGCCGGCCTGCCGATTGCAGGACTGGCGGCCGACGATCCGGCCGAGACGGCGTGCCACCAAAGGGAAAGCACGGTGGACATATCCGACTGTCTTCAGCGACTGACAACCCAGTGGGACAAGCGACTGAATGCCGCCTATCAGGCGACGGTTAAGGCCTCTGAGAACGAGGCGCAGAAAGACGCCTTGCTACGGGCGGAACGCGCATGGCTGGCGTACCGAACCGCGAACTGCGGCTGGTATGACACTCATGAAGGTACAATTCGCGAAATCTATGTCGCCGACTGCATGCTGGACATGACGCGCGCCCGTGCGCTCGAATTGGAGGCGTCCCTCAAGCCCTGACAAGGATGCGCCTGTTGCCAAGCCACTGCGACGGCTAAGTCCGAGCGCCCGTTTCAGCAAAGACGGCTTAAATCCAAGCAGAACGGTGAGGTTACCATAAAGCGAGGATTGCGGCGATCTCGAACGCCGTGCAAATATCTGCCGCCTGACGGCAATCGTTCGAAGCTGGGAGCGTTTCCCGGAGCGTGCGGATCGGACCGGAGGATGGGATCATGGCCGATGACAAGATGATGGCGCAAATGACCGAAAAGGGCGGCTTTATCGCGGCCCTCGATCAGAGCGGCGGGTCGTCGCCGGGGGCGCTGCGCCTCTACGGCATTCCCGACACCGCTTATAATGGCGAGGCCGAGATGTTCCGGCTGATCCATCAGATGCGCGTGCGCATCATGACCGCCCCGGCCTTTACCGGCGACAAGGTCATCGGCACGATCCTGTTCGAAGGCACGATGGACGGCGAGGTGCGCGGCCGGCCG
>DATJLK010000146.1:0-21358 GCA_035509615.1 Allostellaceae bacterium
AGCGAACATTTGCGCACGAAATGGCCGCCGTCATCGGTCAGATAGATCGAATCGTCCGGCCCCATATGGACGCCGTGGGCGCGCGGATACTGGCCCTCGCCCCAGGAGCGCAGAAAGTTGCCGGCGCGGTCAAACACCATCATCGGGTGCTCGCCGCGGTTGAAGACATAGACATTGTCGTTGTTGTCGACTCCGACCGAGCCGACCTCCTTGAACGACCAGCCCTCTGGCAGTTTCGCCCAGTCCTCGATGATCCGGTATTTGTAATCGCCTTGACCCACAATCATTGCACGCCTCCTCCGGTCGCGCTCTCCAGTCGCGCCTGAGAATCCCGTTCCATGGGCTGCAACGCAACCCGTTTTGGGCGCGGTTGTCCGCCTCGGCGCGGACGGCTATGCTGGCCGAAAGCCGCAAGGGAGGAACGGGATGCCGTATGGCGGGAACGAGTGGCTGGCGCTGACCCAGGAACCGACGCTGGAGCCCGAGATCGCGATCTGCGATCCGCATCATCACTTCTGGGATTTTCGTTCGGAGCGCATCCCTTACCAGCGCTATCTGCTGCACGAACTGGCGGCTGACATCAACTGCGGCCACAATCTCCGCTCGACCGTGTTCATCGAGGCGCGCTCGATGTACCGCCCGGACGGGCCCACCGAATTGCGCCCGGTCGGCGAGGTCGAATTTGTCCAGGGACTGGCGGCGGCCAGCGCCACCGGGCTCTACGGCCGCTGCCGGGCGGCGGCGGCGATCATCGGCCATGCCGATCTGAAGCTCGGCGACCGGGTCGAGCCGGTATTGCAGGCACTTGAAGCGGCGAGCCCCAACCGGTTTCGCGGCATCCGCCATACCGTGACCTGGGACCCGCATCCGGAGATCGGCAATCGCGAAACCGAAGGCGTGCTGGCTTCGCCCGATTACCGCGCCGGTGCGCGCGTCCTGGCGCGGATGGGGCATTCGCTCGACACCGGGGTATGCTTTCCGCAATTGCCCGAACTCGCCGATTTTGCCAAGGCGCTGCCCGATTTGACGATTGTCTTGAACCATTTGGGCGGATTGCAGCGGGTCGGCTCCTATGCCGGCCGCGACGACGAGGTTTTCGCGACTTGGCGGCGTGGCATTGCCGCGGTGGCGCAGTGTCCGAATGTTCACCTCAAGCTCGGCGGCATCGGCATGCCGCGGCTCGGGTTTGACTGGCACACACGAGAAAAGCCGATCGGCTCCGAGGAATTGGCCGCGTCGATGGCGCCGATCATCAGCTATTGCATCGAACAGTTCGGCCCCGGCCGCTGCATGTTCGAAAGCAACTTTCCGGTCGACAAGGTGTCGTTTTCGCATCACGTGCTGTTCAACGCGTTCAAGCGCTTTTCGCAGAATTATTCGGGGGCGGAGCGCGCCGCGTTGTTCCACGACACCGCGGTGCGGGCCTACCGCATCAACGAAGGGTGACGCGCGGGCTGCGGGCGAGCGGGTCGGCGAGCGGCCGGCCACAGCCATGTACATGGCTGTGCTTCGATGGTGACCGGTCGCTAGGCGCGGGCTGCGGCCATTCGAAGAGCGGATGGCGGCCGGCTGTGTCGACGGCTGCGCAGGCCGCGTTCCGCGCATCGCCCCCGAATCCAGGCCCTCGCCATTGAGGGAAAGGGCTGATTACTGACGGCAGCACCGGGCCGCTGCCGCTTTGACACTGGGAGAAGTCGCTGTCGCCCTCTGCAGAGAGGGCAGGATTGACCCCCGCTGGAAAAAGAGGCCGGGATCTGGAGGTCAGTTGCGGCTGGCGCCGATATGGGCGACGGCCTCGATCTCGACCTTGAGCGACGGATCGGCGAGAGCGGCGACCTGCACCAGCGTCGAGGCCGGAAAGTTGCCGGTAAAGAACTCGCGCCGCGCCTGCCACACTTTCTCGCGCTGGGTGATGTCGGTGACAAAGATCGTCACCTTCATGACATCGGCCATAGCACCGCCGGCGGCTTCGACGAGGTGGCGGATCTTGGTGAAGATCGCCTTTGCCTGGGTGTATTCGTCACCGCTGGCTTCACTGCCGCGCGCCGTCATCCCGGCGATATAGGCGATGCCGCCGGCCACCAGGCAGTTCGACCAGGTGCCGGGTTGCGGCTCGGGCACCGCCGAACTCGTTGCACGGGAAATGCTGCTCATAGGCTCTCCTCCAGCGTCGTCCGCTTCGAGGTTACCCGCTGGCGCACCGAACCGGAAGAGCGCAAGCCGCCATGCTTTTCTTCACCTGGGCAATGCCCGCGGTCTGCCGCCCTGGCGCCGGCGTTCCGGTAGAACCTGTCGGGAAGCCCCGGACCGGCCGGGAGACCGCTGGCGCGACGCCGGTTGCCGGGCTTGAGGGTTTGTTTGTCGGCTCAAGGGGTTTGTCGATCGCAACCCGCCGCTCGACAATCCTGGCGCGGACAGCCGACGATCTCGGCAGCGCCGATCACCCCGAAGATCTCAATCAGCCGGGCGGCCTGGTCGAGCAGATCGCGCCCGGCATAGTTCTGGCCTGTCTGCATCATAATCGCGGTGGCGACAAAACCCGGCGAAACCTTTTCGAGCCAGCGTGCATAGCGCAAAATACATTGCGTTGTAGCCATCGACAGACCCGCCCGTCAAGGTTGCGTCAGCATGTCGTCCCAGGATGACCTTGTTCGGTTGATAAACTATTAATCCATCGCCGCATCAGGCGAGTTGCCGGTGTGCCCCATCAGCCGATCGCGACGGCCCGGACAGCGACGCCCGGAACCGGTCGGGAGGGGCGTAGTTGCGGCTGTCTGGCGGCTTTATCCCGCGTTGTTGCTATGGCGCAGCGCGACGGAGTGCCGGCAAACCCGTCAAAGCGGTCTCCGTTGCCTCGCGGACCCGCGGGCGCGATGATGCGTCGGAAAGGCGCGTCTTTGTTGACAAACGAGGCCACCGGGCTCAGCACTTTGACGCATCATCCGCGCCCTGAGGAGCCGCCATGCTTTCGCAAACCGAGATCGCCGCCTACCGACGCGACGGGTTTCTGGTCCTTCCCAATATCCTGAGCGCGGGCGAAATCGCCGCGCTGCGCCAGGTCACCGACGCGCTGGTCGAGGGCGCGCGCGGCGTCAGCGCCAATAACGACATCTATGACCTCGAAGCCTCGCATTCGCCTGCCGAGCCGCGGGTGCGGCGAATCAAGACCCCGCAACTGCATCATCCGGAATATGCGCGCGCGGCGCGCCATCCGAAGATCGTTCAAGCGCTGGCCGATCTGTGGGGCACGGTGCGGTTCGATACCGGCAAGCTCAACATGAAGTCGGCAGGTTATGGCGCGCCGGCCGAATGGCATCAGGATTGGGCGTTTTACCCGCACACCAACGACGATCTCGCTGCGGTCGGCATCATGCTCGACGATTGCGATCCCGAAAACGGCCCGATGATGGTGCTGCCGGGGAGCCATCTCGGCCCGGTTTACGATCACCATGGCCCCGACGGCCGGTTTTGCGGCGCGATGCACCCCGAGAGTTGCGGCGTTGACATATCGCGGGCCGTGCCGTGTCTCGGCAAGGCCGGGTCGATCACCATCCATCATGTCCGGGCGGTGCATGGTTCGGCCACCAATTTTTCCGGCAAGGAGCGGCGCTTCCTGCTGTTCCAGTATCGCGCCGCCGACGCCTGGCCACTGCTCGGCTTCAAGGACGGGATCGAAAGGTTCAACGAGTTGCTGCTGGTCGGGAGCCCGACCTTGACACCGCGGCTGGCGCCGGCGCCGGTGCGCCTGCCATTGCCGCCAGCCGAGTACCAGGGCTCGATCTATGAGAACCAGCGCGCGGCCGGCCGCCGGTTCTTTACTCCGGCAGCCGAACCGGAACCGGTCGCGGTTGCTGTCGCGGCTGAATAGCCGGCGGTCGTCAGCCTTGGCGTGCGCGGGTGCCGCGATCAGAGCAGCGGCAGCTGCGCCGCGGCTGGTGCCGGATAGTGGATCGTGCCATTGGCCTGTACGGCCGCACCCGGGGTCAGGCGCGCCGGTTCGATATGACGCCGGCCGAGAATGTGATCGACCGATATCCCCGCGGCCAGCAGATAATCGGTGACGATGCGCCGGTGACAGCGCCACCACACCGCTTCTGCGCACATGATTGCGGTACGGTGCTTGCCGGCGAGCGCCCGCAATTCGCCAAAACCTTCGCGGAACGCCGGGTCCGCCGCGGCATAATCGGCGTAATTGCGGAACGCGCCGCTGCGCCACAAGGTATTGGGCGATGGCACCTCGTCTCTGCGGCGGCCGCGCAGCCCGCCCAGCGCCGGCAGATGGCGGTAGCCGATCCCGGCAGCGGCGAGCGGCGCCGGTAACGCGTCGCGGTTGAATTGCGGATTTGTCCGCGAGCGCGGCACCGAACGGATGTCGACCAGCAGATCGATCGCGACCTGGGCCAGCAAATCGGTCAGCTCGGCAAGCGAGCGGGTCGAATGCCCGATGGTCCAGATCGTCACCGATACGTCAGATGCCGAGTCATTCATCTCGCTTTACAACCCAAGCGCCTATAGTTACATGGTATTTACCAAAACTGTTGCAATCATCTCGGCTCGCGGCCTAGATAGCCGCCAGGGAGGATTGAGCATGGATCAACGTTCGATTGAAAAACACCTGCGCCGTTGGCATCGTCGCGACAAAACTGCAGGTGATGACTTGCCTCGTGGCGGTGCGAGCGAGGCCTCGTCTGGCGAACGGAAGCTCAGCGCCACGACCGGCAGCGGTTTGTCGATCGAGAGCCAAGTCCGCAAGGAATGGGATCCCACGAGGGGCGGCGGACTGCCAACGTTTTTCACTGTTTGCCACGACGACTGATCCCGAAACGTTCTGACCTTCACCGTGCTGCGACCCTCGGGTCGCGGCACCCTTGTGCCGGAGACTCCGGCCCAAACTCTGCCGCGCGCGGCGCCGACGAAGCGGCAACCGATCCCCGGTACTGCCGGCTGTCTTGGCGAATTGCTGTGATGCTGGCGATGGCTGGCGTATCCTGGGGCGACCGAGGCAACTGCCGTTCGCGGATGGCGGGCGGCCCGGCGCCGAACCCGATCGTCGAACCTTGAGCTGAACCGCGACCTGATGAAAGCGATCCTGTTGCGCCGGCCGGGCGGTCCCGGCGCGCTCGAATATGTCGAACTGCCGACACCGGTTCCCGGCGACGGCGAGGTTCTGATCAAGGCCGACACGATCGGCGTCAGCATGCCCGAACTGCTGGTGCGTCGCGGCACCTATAATTGGATGCCGCCATTGCCGGCGGTCCCCGGCATCGAAATGAGCGGTACGGTGGTCGCGCAGGGTGCCAACGTTGCCGCGCCGGCGATCGGCCAGCCGGTCTTTGTCAGCGCCCGCGACCTGCCGGTACGCGCCGGCTGTTATGCCGAATATATCGCGGTGCCGGCGCGCGCGGCCAACCCGTTGCCACCGGGATGTTCGCTTGAGGCTGCGGCTTGCCTGTCGAATTACCAGGTCGCCTATCATCTGCTGCATACCGCTTCACGCGGGGTCGCTGTCGAAAGCGTCCTGATTTACACCGCCGCCGGCGGGGTCGGGAGTGCCGCGGTGCAACTCGCGGTTCTCGCCGGCAAGAGCGTGATCGGAGTGGCGGGTTCGGAGGCCAAGACGCGCGCCGTCATCGATCTCGGCGCGGGTCAGGCGATCAATTATCGCAGTGAGGACGTTGTCGCCCGGGTCATGCGCAGCACCGGCGGTCGCGGCGTCGATCTGATCCTCGACCCGATCGGCGGCAAGGGCTTTGGCCGCAATTTCACGATGCTGGCACCGCTCGGCATGGTGATTTCCTACGGCCGGCTTGATGGCCCGCCGGAGGCCGATCTGGTATCGGCGATGCGCGCCAATTCGGCGGCGAGTCCCGCCCTGCGGTTTTTCACGATCCACACTTTTGACAACCGCCCCGACATCCGTGCCGCGACGATGAAGACGTTACTCGGCCACCTTGCCGCCGGCGCGATCCAGCCGCTGATCCATGACCGGCTGCCATTAGCGCAAGCCGCGCGCGCCCACGAGTTGCTCGAACGCGGCGAGGTCATCGGCAAACTGCTGCTGAAGCCGTAGGATGCAGGCGCCGATGCGTCGGTAGCACCGTTCAACCCGCGGCGTCGCGGGCGAGAGCGGCGAGCCGATCGGCCAGGTTCCTCAATTCCCATTGGCGCGCCAGCGCCGCCGCGGCGTTCCAATCCGGCGTCTGGTCGTCGAGAGCCGGCAGGGGTGCCGCCGCGTTCATCGTCGCGATTGCTTTATAAAGCTGCAATTCCTCGGCCTGGGCCGCGAACCGGCCGTCGGCGAGGGCGGCTTCGAGCGAGCCGTAACGAGCCAGCAGTGCCGCGGCTCCCTTGGGGCCGACTCCCCTGGCGCCGGGGATCCGATCGGATGCGTCGCCGCGCAAGGCGATGAAATCGGGGACCTGCCGCGGATCGACGCCATAGCGGTCGCGAACCTGTGCCGGCCCGAGCCGCGCCATTTCGCCGGCTCGCACCGGCTGCAGGATCACGGTCTGGTCCGAGGCCAGCTGGAAGGCGTCACGATCGCCGCTCGCCACCACCGCGCACCCGCCACCCTTTTCCTCCAGGGCTACTGCCGCGGCGAGGAAATCATCGGCCTCGAACCCCGGCGCCTTGGCGGCGGCAAAGCCGCAGGCAGTCACAAATTGCGGCAGGATCTCAAGCTGTTCGATCAGTTCGGCATCGAACTCACGCCCGCTCTGATAACCGGGCAGCGCGGTGTGGCGATAGGTCGGCGCATCGAGCGTGTCCCAGCCGACCAGCACCGCCCGCGGCCGCTCCTCGGCATAAAGCCGCAACAGAAAATTGGCAAAGCCGACGATCGCCCCGCCGCCTCCGCCGCCGTGACGCCGGATCGTTTTTGGCAGCGCATGATATGAGCGGTGGGCAAACGAATCGCCGTCGACGACCAGCAGCGGCCGGCTCACCGGCGGTCTCCGACATCATTCGCAGCCCCGGCCCGACCGAGGCGCATGGTGTAGACCGTTGTTCTATCGCCAGCCATCATCTTGTCACCACCCGGGTGTTGACCCAAGATCATCTGAGAGCGGATTGCGGAGAAGGGCCTGATGCGCGCCTGGTATCATTGCGAAAACGTCTACCCGTTTGTGCCTCAGGATGTTCTCGACGCGGCCCCGTCGGTCCGCGCCAGCTTGCCAAACCGATATTGCGACCCCGCGATCGCCGCCAGGCTGTTTGAGGAATGCCTTGACGAGCACCTGCTGTGCGACGAACTCGGCGTCAACATCGTCTCGATCGAGCATCATTCGGGCATCAACAGCCTTTATGGTGCGAGCCCGATGATCCTGGGCATCCTCGCGCGTCAGACCAAAAAAGTCCGCATTCTCAGTCTCGGCACGCTGATCACGGTCCGTCCCGATCCGGTGCGCGTCGCCGAGGAATACGCCACCGCCGACGTAATCTCGCGCGGCCGGCTCGATATCGGCTTTGTCAAATCGGGCGACAGCGAAATGGTCTCGGGCAATGCCAACCCGGTCGGCTATGTCGAGCGGTTCTGGGAGGCGATCGACCTTATTCAAAAGACCCTGACCTCGCATGACGGCCCGTTCAGCTGGGAGGGCAAACACTACACCCATCGCCACGTCAATATCTGGCCGCCCGCCTGGCAGCGCCCGCATCCGCCGATGTGGGCCGCCACCGGCGATCCGGAAACCTCGGCCGAACTCGGCCGCCGCGGTATGATCAACGCCCTGGTCTTGCGCGGTCCCGAGGCCAGCAAGCGCGCCTTTGACGCCTATCGCGCCGCCCGCCGCGAGGCCGGTCTGCCGGCGCCGGGCACCGATCGCTTTGCCTATGCCGCCCTCGCCTATGTCGGCGACACAGACGAGGAAGGGCTGCGCGTCGGCAGCAAATTGCTGTGGTTCTTGAACACCAGCCTGAAGCAGGCGCCGCAGATGTCAAAGCTGTTGCCGGGCCGCTCGCCGCCGGAGGTGACCGCGCAAAACTACCGCAGCCGGCCGCGGCCCGGCAGCGAGGGGGCGCGGCGCCCGGTCGACGGTCTGATCGGGATCAATGCCGAGCAGGCAATCGCCCGCGGCATCCTCGTCGCCGGCAACCCCGACACGGTCTATCAGCAGATCGTCGACATCTATGACAAGGTCGGCGGCTTTGCCAATTTCATCTTTGTCGGCCGATCCGGTTTTCTCGACCACAAGGAGGCCGAAAAGGGCATCCGACTGATGGCAAAGGAGGTGATCCCGCGCCTGCCGGCCGCCACCACGACCCCCGAACCGACCCGCCAGGCGGCGGAATAGCCGCGAGCTTGCGAGCTGTAGGCGGCCGGTCCCGCCCGCTACCGGCTTGTGGCGTCCGTGTCGATGGGTGCGTATCGCCAATGAAGGACCCCTTGTGGCAGGAGGTCTATCGGGCGCTGCTTGATTTTCTGCGCCGGGATGACGCCGTGCTGCTGCCGTTTGGCGACTGGCCGGACCTGCCTTGTAAGACCTCGTATTACGGCGACCTGATCAGCATCGATGATGCGACGGTCTTTGTCCTCCATAAGGGACGGTTTGGCGCGATCGACAAAGCCACGCTCAGACGGATCGCCGATAGCTGGCAGTGCATCTTCGGCAACGGCGTGTTTTTATGCTTCAGCAAGGATTTTCGCGCGCGTCGCGATATTCGCCGGGGCCGAAGCCCGATCGATCATCGGGTCTTGCAGGGTCGATTTCCGCCGAACGCGCTGCGCCGGTTCCTGCAATCCAAGGCGTTGCGGCGCAGAACGTCGCACATCTGGTACATCCATCTGCCAAAGGCCGCCGGCACCTCGATGTGGCAATCCGTGTCGCAGGCATTTCCCGCACGAATCTATTACGGGAGCGCCACCGCCTTTTCGATCAATCCGCCGGATATCGACGAATACGACCTGATCGGCGGCCACTTGCGACTGTCGCTGATCACGCGACATCTGGCCGCGGAGGATTGGGTCATCGGGCTGATGCGCGAGCCGACCGAACGCTTGCGTTCCGCCTTTCTGCATAGCCGTCGTCCGAATGCGGATCCGCTGACCTTCACCGCGACAATGCGCGCGATGCGCGACATGCCGTTTGCCGAATTCATCCGCACGGGGGACGGTCAGCTGGAGGCCCGACAACAGCTAATCATGCTCGGGCATGACGATGGCGCGGTTCGATCATCACCCGATGATCTGGATTGCCTCGAGCGCGCCAAGGCGATCCTTTCGAGCGATCGATTTCTATTTGCGCCGTGCACCCGGGCCGACGATTTTCTCAATGTCGCGACCGGGCGGAGTCACATCAGGGCCCGGCATTCGCAACCGCTCAACACGAGCACCTACGAAGCTCAACTGGCCGATATAAACGAATTCAATGAGTCGCTGGAGCAAACATTGTTGGCCAATGCCGGCGAACGACGATTATACGAGTTCGTGGTAAAGCGGTTTGCCGATCTTTCACGTGATCCGCAATGCCGCGCGAGCGGGTTCAAATCGTGGCGGCATCTGGTCGGCGACGCGCGCCACCAGGCGGAGAAGGCGATATTGTATCTGGACGAGATCCGCCACCGCGCGCGGGCGGCAATGATCGCACCCCGGCAGCGCCGGTGAATAATCCTGCGTTAAGCGAAGATCGATAGATTTTGGCGATCACCTGCAGCGACCGTAATCACATCTCTCAGCGCCAGTAGTTGGAACCGGATAGTGCCTGTTTGTCGGTCGTCGTCGCCTGATTGCCGGGTCGCAGGAGCCTGTCCTCGCGGTGGCCCAACCCGATCCGAGGGCTCCACACGATGACACCGCTTGGCGGGTCATGGCGAGGCGAATCGGGCGGCACCGGGCGGCCGGACAGGCAAACCGCGGCGCGCACCACCCGGTCATCTTACCCGGCGAGTACCTTGGGCACGAGCCGCAACGCAGCGCGTGGAGGACAGCCGGACTTCCGGAGTGTGGCAGTTGGCGATGGCACAGATCGAACGGCTCAGCCCAAGTCGACCACTTCCGCAACCGGTCTCGATCCGCTAAACTCGCGCCGCAATTTTGTAACGGTTGCTGTGAAAGGACATAAACGTCCAATGCCTTTGACCTCCGTGACCGGACCGCTGGGCATTTTCCGGGCCCGCCATGGCTGACCTGCCCAATCTCCGCCGCGCCGAGGCGGTCGTCGGGGTCGCCGGTCGGCCGCGCGCGATCGGATCGTTCCGACGCCTTTTTGGCGCGCTGAACCTGTGGTTCTGGGCGATTGTCGGGGTTCCGACCCTGATCGCTGCGGTTTATTATTTCGGGATCGCCTCCGACCTCTACATGTCGGAGGCGAAATTTGTGGTTCGCGGACCGGGCGCCGACAAAGGGATGATCGGCGGCGTTGCCGGAGTGTTGCAAAGCGGCGACCTCACCGGTGGCCATGAGCAGGCTGACTGGGTCCAAGAATACATCATGTCCCGAGACGCCGTTCGCAAACTCGACCGCCAGTATGATTTGCGCGCCTTGTTGGCGCGACCCGAGGCCGACTTCCTGTCGCGGTTTCCCGGCATTATCCCATGGCGGCGCGATTTCGAAGCGCTGTACAAAAGTTACGACCGGTTCGTCTCGGTGGAGATGGATGGCGACACCGGAGTGAGCGTCTTGCAAGTCAAGGCCTATCGGCCCGAGGACGCGCAGCTGATCGCCAAGGCACTGCTGACATACAGCGAACACTTGGTCAACGAACTCGATCAGCGGTCGCGCGAGGATGCGCTGAGCAGTTTTCAGGGCGAAGTCCGCGACACCGAGCAGCAGATCGCCAAAATTCAGGCGCAGTTGACGGTTTATCGCGAGCATCAGCAGATGCTTGATCCGAAATCGGCCTCTGAAGGCCCGCTCAAGCTGTTGGCGGATTTGAATACGCAACGCGCCGATGCGCGCGCCCAGCTCGCCGACTTGACCAAAAATTCGCCGCGAAGCCCCGAGATCCCGGTTGTCAGAACCAAGATCGAATCGCTTGACAGCCTGATCGCCGACGAACACGCCAAGATCACCGGCGACAGCGGCTCGGTCGCCGCCGCGGAAACCGAATATGAACGCCTCGACGAGGCCCACAAGATAGCCGAGAAGCAATTGACCTCAGCCTTCAAATCGCTCGAAGCGGCACGGCTGGAGGCGGAGCGGCAGCAACTCTATCTTGAAACCATTGTGCAACCCAACCTGCCGGATTTTCCGCTCTATCCAAAACGAATCATCTCGTTCTCGATGGTGCTCGCCAGCTGCCTGCTGGTCTACGGCATCGCCTGGCTGCTGGTCGCGAGCGTGCGCGAGCACGCTGCCGCCTGACAGCCGAGGGGGTTTGCAGATGGACCTGCGGGAGGTCGGCCCGGCGGACGGAACGCTAAAGGTCCACAGCGTCTGCAAGGATTACCCGAGCGAACGGGGCGGTTATCGCCGGGTTCTCAGTGACGTCTCGTTTGGCCTGTCGCGCGGCGAGAAAATCGCCGTGCTCGGCCGCAACGGCGCCGGCAAGTCGACGCTGATCCGCCTCCTCGGCGGCATCGAACTGCCGTCGAGCGGCACGATCGAGCGGACGATGTCGATCTCCTGGCCGATTGGTTTGACTGGCGGCGTTCACGGCGTCCTGACCGGCAACGACAACATCCGTTTTATCGCCCGGATCTATGGCAAGCCTTTTGTGGAGCTGCGCGATTATGTCGACGATTTCGCTCAGCTCGGGAAGTTTCTGTCGGAGCCGGTCAAGACCTATTCCACCGGCATGGCGGGTCGATTGAACTTTGCATTGTCGCTCGCCGTCGATTTTGACTGCTACCTGATCGATGAGGTCATGGCTGCCGGTGACCAGAGCTTTCAACGCCGGTCCCATGAAGAGTTGTTCGAGAAACGCTCGAATCGTTCATTGATCATGGCGTCGCACATTCCTGAGCTGGTAAGAAGCTATTGCTCGCGCGCACTGGTTCTGCATCGCGGGCGCGGTAAAGTGTTTGACGATCTCGATTTGGCACTCGACATCTACAGTGCGTTGTGATGCCGCCGCGACGACCGGGCCACGCCGCACGGCGCGAACGGCATCGGCGTGCCGATTATCCGGCAACTCACACCGCGGCGGCGGTCGTGACCTCTGCTTGCCCGAGTGGTCGATCGCCTGGAACAGCCGCTGGCGATCGAGCCGGGCGCAAACATCGGGTGCGCTAAGCGCTCGGGCGCGCAGGACGACGAAGCAGGGGATGACGTCGGAGTGTAGTCGAGTGGTTGACGGTACTGCGAATGACCGGCCGCGTTTTTTATGACGGCCTCAACCTTGCGCTAGCGCAGGGAACCGGGGTTGCTACGTATACGCGGATCCTGACCCGGGTCGTGCGCGAACTTGGTTACGATATCGGCATCGTCTACAACTCGATACAAACCCCGCCAAAGGACCGGCTCCTGCGCGAAGTTGCCTTTTTCGATGAGAAGCAGGCAGTCAAAAGCTCGCTCCTCCGCCAGATCGTCGATTGCATCACCGACCAGTTTCGCGGTTTTGTCCCGATCAAGCCGATTCCAGTGGCGTTCGATGGCGTCGTCGTCAGCCGCCAATTTGAGACGACTTGGCCGGCGCCGCATCAGGCCTATGCCACCCGCCGGCTGTTTCATAACGCGCGCGCCCATTTCGCCCGAACAAATCGTTTTGTCCAGCTCGAGTTCGACCCGAAACCCGACCTGTTTCACTGCACCTACCCGCTGCCGCTGCGCGCGAAATCAGCGTGCAATATCTACACAATCCACGATTTAGTGCCGTTGCGGCTGCCATTTACGACACTCGACAACAAGCGGCTGATCTTTCGCATCTTAAAAAAGATCGCGCGCCACGCCGATCATATCGTAACGGTTTCGGAAAGCTCGAAGCGCGACATCATGCAAATTCTGGGTGTCGAGGAAAACCGGATTACCAACACCTATCAGGCCGTGACGTTTCCCGAAATCTACCAGGAGCGGCCAACCGAGGTCGTTCGCGAGCAACTGGAAGGATCATTCGGTCTCGACTTCAAAGAATATCTGTTATTTTACGGGGCTCTGGAACCAAAGAAGAATATCGGGCGCCTGATCGAAGGCTATCTGTCGTCGGGGGTCGACATTCCTTTGGTTCTGGTGGCGGGCCAGGGCTGGAACAATGAGCCCGAAACCAGGCTGATCGCCGAATTGCGCGACCGACAGCGGCTGGATGTGCAGTCGAACCGCCGCGCGAAGCGATCCGTCTATCGCTTCGACTACGTGCCGTTTTCGGTACTGGTGACATTGATCCGCGGCGCCCGGGCGGTGGTGTTCCCGTCGCTTTACGAGGGTTTCGGGCTGCCGGTGCTCGAAGCGATGGCGCTGGGAACGCCGGTGGTGACCTCGCGCGAATCATCGATCCCGGAAGTTGCCGGCGACGCCGCGCTGCTCGTCGATCCCTATGATGTCGATGAGATCGCTGCGGCGATACGAACGATCGTCAATGATGCGGATCTGGGGGCCGATCTGGCTCAACGCGGATATGTTCAAGCCAGCAGTTTTTCGGTCGAGCGCTATCGCGAGCGGGTCGACGCGCTCTATCGCGCGCTCGGCTGAGCGGCCGACGAGCCGCATTTGAATTTACTGTTCGCCGTTCGCCAACGGGGTGGTCGTCGCCGTCGTCTGTGCCGTCTGCGGGGTCAGGGTGACGCCGAGCAGTGTCAGTTCGCCGCCAAATGCCGGTCTTTCACTATGGAGACGGAGTTCGATCGGCCGCTCCGGCAGATCCTCGATCGTCAGTGATTGTTGGATCTCGAATATGCCCGCCTCCGGCGGGCGGATGACGACGCGGGCGAGAGACGCACCCGCGGTAATCTCGACGACAAAGCTGTGATCTGCGGCATCGGCTGAGAAATCGAATGTGGCGGCAAGCGACCAGTTGCCGGGCGGCAACATGATGTGCGGACCGCGCAACAGGCGGCGGGCCCGTCCGGTGATGTCGATGCTGCCGCTCAGAGGCTCGGTCGATTGATCGCCGGCGAAAAAGAGGGCTGGCGCCCAACTGAGCGGCCCTGACATATCCGCGGCCGGATCGAGGTAGACTCCGAGTGCGCCGGCGGTCATCGCCCGCTCGGCCGGATCGAGGCCGTCCCACCATGCAGCGGCCGCTTGCTGGTCATAGCCGGCCGCGACCGGATCGGCGCAACGGACGATTTCGGCGACCGCCTCGGAAGGCAGGTCGAGCTCCAGGTGCTGAGCGATCGTCGCGGCGAGCCGGTGCGAATCATCGCTTCCCGTCTGATCGGCGCGCAGGATGAGCGCCCCCGGCGTGTCGCAAAAGCACCGGAAGGAACCACAGCTGCTGGCGACCATCCGTGTCGCGGCGGCGAGTGGCACCTCGCGATCGGCTACCAGATTGGCGAGCGCCGGCAACGGGTTGTCGAGCACTACAATGAACCGTTGGGCGATTTCCGAGAGTGCCCGCCGGAGGCTGCCACCCGGCTGGTGCGCCGCCACGACCGCATGCGGCACGCCACCGAGCAACAGCTTGCGACCGATTTCGTCGAGCGTGTTTGCGTCGAATAATTCGGCGGGCCCGAATGCCCGCCGCACCAGCCGGATCGCCAAATCCTGGCAGTGGCGGACAAAGCGGTCGGGGAGACCGATCACCAGAAAAAGCATTGATCACCGCAACAGCCAACCTCCGTAGATCTCTAACCATTCGCGCAGAATGGTGTCGAGAGGTCCGGTGCCATAACCCCGTCATGCCGAACGCGGGTCATTCTTGACTTCCCACCGGCGGTTGTCCATCGTCCGCCGGGCCGATCACTTCCCTTATAAAGACAGACGAACCGGGAGGTAAATGCAGGTTGCCGTGGACTGAATCGGACGATGCCGCTAGTGCAGAGCATGCCAGCGATAATGATGGCACAGGTGGGGATCAGACTTTTGTAAGCTTTGCGGATAAGCGGCACGGCGAGACGATGTTTTTATCGATCGGGCTGCCGAGCCGGTTCGCCGAGTGGTGCGATTCAGTCATTTGCGCTCTCGTGCAACGGGCCCTGGGAGCTTTTGATCTGGTCAGCGGCAGCACATTCGAGGAAATTGCGCTGGCAACGATGAGGTCGCACGCACCGAGGCTGGTGATCGGAGCGCGCCAGCCGACCGAGCCGCTGCGATCGGTATTGGCTGAGACCGGCCGGCGCTTTGTTGTGGTGCTCGACGAACCCCGCGCCGCGCTCCAAAATCTCGTCACGAGATACGGCCTCGCGGTAAAAGCGGCGGTGCGCGCGACGGCAGGTAGTTGCGCCGCGATGATGAGCTACGAGACGATGCCGGGGGCGCTGGTTTTGCGCGCCGATCGAGAAGGGCGTGACCTTGTCGCTGCCGCGAGCGCCATAGCGAAGTGGTTCGGTCTGGAGGTTCCCGCCGCCGAGTTGCCGCTGTTGCTTCCGGGACACCCCGATATGACTGCGATACAGGCGGAGAGAGAGCTAGCGGCTTGGTGGGCTAGCCTTTCGGCTCGCGACCGGACGACAGTCGACGGCGCCCTCAGCGGTTACGCCGAATATTTCAAAGACGCCCGCATCGGTCCGATCTTTTGGGCGCGGGACCTGTTTTTTGTCGGCGATGATCCCACCTCGGCAGCCGACCGCGTGGTAGACCTTGAAGGTCCATCGCGTTACTTGTTTTTCGGGCCGTATATCCCGCTGCCGCGGGGGTTCTGGCAGGCAACCGTGTCTCTCGCGGTCTCCAAGGGTGCGGCCAATATCACCTTTGCCATCGAGGTGACGGCGGGCTCGCAGTTTGCGTGTCTCGCGCGGACCACCGTCCGGCCGCAAAGGGAGGGTGTCTGCGAAGCGACGCTGCAATTTGATGTTGCTGCATTGACAGATCAGCCGATCGAGTTACGCGTCGCCAATCTGGAGCCGGCTTTTGGCGGCCGGCTGGCGTTTGGCGAAGTGAGGTTGCTGATGCTCGTCAAGACGTCAGCCGAGATTCCCCACGAACTCAGCCAGGCACTCGGCTTATGACCAGCCGTCGATGCCGTGCCGCGGAGGGCCCGGCGGGTTCGGTCGCCACGGCGAGCGCCCGTTCTTCGACTCCCGTTCTTCGGCCGGGGCGGCGACAGCGGTGTGCCACAATACCCGCGCCCAGGGTTTGATTTGACCGGTTGGCGCCTACGGCGGCGAGGTTCGGTTCCGATGAACGCGGTTCGTCCCTCGGCCGCAGCAACCGTGACCAGCCTTGCGAAACCGCCAGCGGACCCGCCGCAAAACCCGCCCGTTCAAACAGCTCTCGACGAGCGTCTCGATCAGCTGATTCGCACCCTGCCGCATCTTTTGTCGCCCGGTGAACTCGCCTCCCTCAATCGGTCTTTGCTGGAAGCAATGTGTCGCGCACAAGCGCAACCGCTTTATCTCGGGGATCATGTTGCCGTTTGCCGGGTGCTCAGCCGCTACAAGCTGTTGCTCGATACGCGCGATCGCGGCTTTGCGGCGCATGTGCTGCTCGACGGCTACTGGGAGATGTGGCTGACGATCTTTCTGTGCCGGAAGATACAGAGCGGGATGGTGGTCATCGATGTCGGGGCGAATTTCGGCTATTACACGCTGCTTCTGGCCGATTTGGTGGGTCCTGCCGGATACGCTTTTGCCGTCGAACCAAATCCGGCAGTCGCCGCGCTGCTGCGGCAGTCCGTCCTGCTCAACGGTTTTGGCAGGCGCACGACGGTTATCGAAGCCGCGGCGGGCGCCGATGCTGCGGTGCCAGCGCTGTTGTATTCACCGCATCACGAGTTCAAGAATGCCTGCATTATCACCTCGCCCGAACTGATAAATTCCGACAACGGCACATTGCATCATGTTCAGCAAGTAAGGATCGACGACATCATCTCCAGCAAAGGACGGCTCGACTTTCTGAAGATCGACGCTGAAGGCTCGGAAGAGATGATCATCGACGGCATGTATCAATGTATCCGCGATTATCGGCCATCTTTTGTTCTTGAATTCAATGCGGTACGCTGTAAGCAGCCGGCGGCGCTGCTGGAACGGTTGATCTCGGTTTATAAAAGAGTGTGCTATCTGGGTTTCGACAGCGAACCGGTGCCGACGACCGAGACGGAATTGCTGTCGCGACAGGTCGGCGAAGACTGGCTGCTGTTTTTTGATCGCGGCACGGCCTGACGCGAATGCCTGCTGCGTCGGTAGCGGGCGGCGGTAGATTCTTTGCTCTTTCGACTGCTGAGGGTTCCCGTGCGGCGCTTCAGAAACGAGTTCTGCCCTACGCCGCCGGATCGGTCAGCGGCGGGTCAAAGGCCGACACGCCCATTCGCGGCTGCCATGGATTTTTCCGAATGCCGGCGGCTTCGACCAGATCGCCAAACTTCCATGATGCGACACTGCGGGCGCCGAGGCCGGCAATCGTCCACGGGACCAGAGTCGCCCATGGCAAAAACGGACTGCGCCGGCCATAGGCCCAGATTTCAACGCGCAATGACGCGCCGGCACTTGGGCCGCGGGCGTGAAACCCAAAGGTGTCGGCAACAATCAGCGTGTTGGCCGGCACGGCAAAGACGCGCGGCCGCGGCAGGCCAAGCCCGGCCAGTTCGGCTTCGTCGATACGGAACGAGCCTTGACGCGTCTCGGCATTGGCGGAGCTGACCGCGTCGAGGCTCATCCGCCGCTCCCAGGCAAGCCGCTCGGCAGTCAGCTGGTGGGAGCCAGCGACATAGGTAAACGGTCCCGCATCCTCTGCGACATCGGTCAGAAACAGCCACGCCTTCACAGTCGGATGGAAAGTGTCGGCGTGCAGGAAGGTCTGCGGATCGGCAGGGCCGGGGCGGGCATGACGCAGAATGCTTTGCACCCAGACAACGGGCTCGGCGTCGCGGCTGCCGGCATAGCGAATGAGCCCGCGCCAGCGCGCCGATTGCAGCACGCCGCTAAGCGCCGGCAGGCCGGCGAGAACGCGCCTGTCGAGCGCGATCTTGCGCATGATCGTGTCGCCTTCGGCGATCTCGCGCAGCGGGCCGCGATAAGCCTTTACCTCCTGGACCAGCGCCGCGAACGCTTTTGGCGGCAGGAAATCGTGGCAGACGACAAATCCATCGCGATCGAATGCCGCGCGATCGTCGGCCGAGATCAGCGGCGCGAGCTTGCGCCGGCGCGCGATCGCCAGCCGGTGGGCGAACTGCACCCGGGCGCCGTGCAGACCGCGCTGATTGAGCCGGCGGCTGCCGATTACCGCATTTCGCTCGAACGATTTGGTTGCGGTGAACAGCTGTGCTGTCCACCATGGCAGCATCGCCGTTCGGCGCAGCTGCGAGAGCATGCTGGTCTCCAATCCTGACTGCACCCGCCCGATGGCACCCGCATCACACCAGCAAAGTTCAGCACTGTCGAGGGGCGAGGCAAAGGGGTTGCCGCTCGCAATCGATGCGCCGCCGCTCGACGCCGCCGCATTGGCGGCGCTGTTGCCGGAATTCACCGTGACGCATGGCCGCGAACGGCCGTCGGTCATCGCGACGTGGTCGCCCGCCGCCCGGATACAGCGGGCGCGCACCCGAGCCCTGTCGCTCGGCGTACCATTGTTGCATCTCGGTCACGGGTTGTTGCGCGCCCCGGCCTGGCGCAGTGCTGCCGCACCCGTCCTCAGCGTGACGGCGCAGGCAGTCGAAGGGCCGGGCTCAGCGGCCGATGCTCTCTCTGCCCACCGGGTGCTGGCGGCCCGCGGCTGGGAGACGCCGGCCTTGCTGCGGCGCGCTTCCGCGGCGCGGCGCGAGTTGGCGGCGCGGCAGGTTGGCGGCGCGTGGTGGCGGGACGGCGAACTGCCTGAGCCTGCAGCGCGCGCCGACGCCTTTGTTCTGATCGACGAATCGGCACGTCCCGCCGCCCTCGGCGCAATGCTGGAGGCCGCCCTGGCGCACAACCCGCCCGAGCGGATCGTGCTGATCGCACCAGCAGGCCGGGTTCCATCGCGGGATCTGGCCCGGACCGCGGCGGCGCATGGCTGCTCGATTGTGACATCGCCGATCGATCCGTGGCGGGTGATCGAGCGCGCCCGGCGGGTCTATACGGCGGGGGGCGCGGCCGCGGACGAGACCGGCTTTCTAGCGCTGCTCGCCGGCTGCGAAATCTGCTGTTTTGGCAGCACCTTCTATTCGGGATGGGGCGTCACCACCGACCACGAGGCCGTGCCGCAGCACCCTTTCTACCGCACCATCGACGAGATTTTCGCCGGCGCCTGCCTGCTCGCAACCCGCTGTCGCGAGCCCTACCGCAACACCGCCGCTGCATTCGAGGACATCGTGGCCCTGCTCGCCGAGTGGCGGTCGATCGACCTCGTCAACCGCCGGATCGCGGTCTGCGTCGGCATGTCGTTCTGGAAACGCCGGCGGGTCGGGGATTTCGTGCGCTCTGCAGCGGGCCTGCCCGGATTTTGTCACCGCACGCAGGCGGCGCTCGCGATGGCGAACGCCCGGCCGGGGAGTGCCATAGCGGTGTGGGCCTCGCGCATCCCGCCGGGGCTCGCCGAAGCGGCGGAGCGACAGGGCATCCCGCTCATTCGGGTCGAGGACGGCTTCATCCGCTCGGTCGGCCTCGGCTCCGATTTCATGCCGGCGGCCTCGCTGGTGCTCGATCAGGCCGGTATGTATTACGATCCGCGCGCGCCCAGCGATCTCGAACGCGTGCTGCGCGACACCGAATTCTCCCCGGGGCTGATTGCCCGCGCCGTCGATCTGATCGCTCGGCTCGTCGGTGAGGGAATCACCAAATACAATCTCGGATCAGCGGCGCCGCGGCTCGATTTTCCGCAGGGCCGCCGCCGCATCCTGGTTCCGGGGCAGGTCGAAGATGATCTCTCGGTGCGCTTTGGCAGCGCCGATGTCCAGGATAATCGCGGTCTCCTCGCCCGGGTGCGGGCCGCCAATCCGGACGCGTTCATCGTCTACAAGCCGCATCCCGATGTCGATGCCGGCCATCGCAAGGGCGTGGTGCCGGACGCGCTCGCATTGGAACTCGTCGACCGCGTCGTGCACGGTATATCGACCGCCGCACTTCTCGCCGAGATCGACGAATTGCACACGCTGACTTCGCTGACCGGTTTTGAGGCGTTGCTGCGGCGCCGCCGGGTGGTCGTTTACGGCCGGCCGTTCTACGCTGGCTGGGGATTGACGACCGATCTGGCAGCGCTCGATCGCGGCCGTCGGCTCTTGCTCGAAGAATTGGTGGCCGGCGCGCTGATCCTCTATCCGCGCTATCTTGATCCCGTCACCCGGCTGCCGTGTCCGCCCGAAATCGTCATCGAACGCCTGCGGGACAAGGAATTGTGGCGTCCGGGTCTTCTCGTCACCGGCCGCCGGCTTCAAGGGGTGCTGGTCCGCCATTGGCGGGCGTTGGCGCAAATCGGTCGCCGGACTGGTCGGTGAAGGTTTGGTCGAGCGTCCGGCGGCGCTTCGGTGCATGCCAGGCGAGCAGGCTGACGATCAGCTGACACGCCGCAGCATCCGGCGACGCGATGCGCTCCGGGTTTTTGACGAACAAAAGCGATGCGTCGCGCGCCTCAGCCGGCGCCAGACGGCCGGATCGGCGGGCTCAGCGCGGTCGAGGAGCCGGCGCGCCGCCAAGGGTTGCGGCCGAGGTTCAGTCTCTCGCGCAGATCCTGGACCCACCAATAGAAGGGCACGGCACGGCCTTTGATCAGCGGGAAGGCGGCGGCATCCCAGCCGAGCCACGGCAGAAACGGGTTGCGGCGGCTGTAGGCCCAGATCTCGACCCGGGCAGACCGCTTTGCGGCGATGCCGCGAGCGTGAAAACCCATCGTATCGGCGACGATCAGCGTGTTTTCGGGGACCGCCAACACCCTGGGTTCGGCAAGACCGAGCCGCCGCAGATCGTCGGCGCTGATCCTCGGCGAGCCGCGCGCCGCTTGAAAATCGGCGCTCCAACGGGCATCGAGTGACATCCGGCGTTCCCAGGCGAGCCGGCGCCGGGTCGGACGGTGCGAGCCCGGAACATAGATAAAGGGCCCCTCGTCAGCCCCGGTGTCGGTCAGAAAAAACCAAGCCTTTACTGTCGCGTGAAAGGTGTCGGCATGGAGCCGGGTCTGCGGGTCGGGTGGGGCCTTGCGGGCATGGGCAAAGATTGTCTGGATATAAACCTGAGGCTGCAGCCATGACGCGCCGGCGTACCGCACCAAGCCGAGCCACTCGGCACTCTCGATCATCGACCGCACCGCCGGCAGATGCGCCAGCGCGTGGCGGTCAAGTGCGATGCGCCGGGTGATCGCGTCGCCCTGCGCCTGCTCGCGCGCCGGCGCCTGGTAGCCCAGCGCCTCCTGTTTGACCGCGGCAAACACGGCCGCGGGCAGAAAATCGCGTTTGACGACAACACCGTCGCGGCTGAAGACCGC
>DATJLK010000147.1:0-9138 GCA_035509615.1 Allostellaceae bacterium
TCCTCACGCGTGAAACGGCGGCGGATCGCCGCCCGCGATTTGCGCAGCGCCGGCGTCGACAGGCGATGGCAGCCCCATAGCGCCCATACGTCGCCAGTCCAGGGATTGACGGCGAAAAAACCGAAGCTGCCTTCTGCCGGCGGATCGTTGATACCGTAGTAGACGAAAAACGGGGGATCAATATCGCCCTGATCATCGAAGGCGTCCAGATGCTTTTCTCTTCCGAAAACAGCCTCAGCTGCCAAACGCTCGGCGATCAGCTCGTCGATTTTCTAAGAGATCTTAGCTTCTCCAGCGGAGATATTCTGGATTAAGATTATCGAGCCTCCAATCAACGCTAGTGCACAAAGAGCGGATCGACGGATCAGGCTCACAGTGTCCTCCAACGAATTGACGAAGACCACGAATAGTTGCAGCGACGCTGGGGACGTAGGTCGAGATTTTTGCCCCAGTTGTTGTGTCGATCCCGAATTTGCCGCTGTTTTGCAATGCTGCCGCAAATGCTTCTGGATCGCTTTTACCCTGGATCAACGACCTCGAGGTGGCGATGAAGGATTTCAGGCTGTCGGCATAGCTGGCGAGGTGGCAACTTTAGCTGAGCCCCTCTTGGCCTGCACGTAGCCGGCGGCGTAAGGCGCCGGGTAATGGATGCCGAAATAGTTGTTGCCTTCGCTCGCGAAGTGGTACTTGCCCCAATACGACTCCAGAGCGGCTACGCCGAGGATGTTCTCGACCGGGATGCCGAGCTGGTCGGCGACCTTTTGCGTGTCGGCGAGATGGGCGTCGACAAAGCGTTCCTTCATCGCCTGGATCGGGTTCATCGGCGCCGCCGCCGGGCGGATGTCGGGGTCTTTGGCGGACCCGCCCGCATCACCGCTATCGGTCCATTCGCCGTCGCCGGGGCCGCCGGCGGGGAGGCGCAGCTCGTCCGGGCGGTACTTGCGCAGCGCGCCGGCCTCGGCGAGCTTTGCCATGCCTTCGGGGGCGATATCCGGCAAGGCGAGCAGCAGCGCCTGGATGCGGGCCTGGTGCCCTCGCCGGCATTGAGCAGCTTTCTTACGCGCGCGAGGCCACGTCGGCAGCGCTCGATTTCGTCCGGCGCAGCGTCATAGACGAGGCGGAAGGCCTTGGCCACCTCCGCCTCCGGGCGCAGGCAATAAAACCGGCCCGACGCGGCGACGACCGCCTCGACGAGCGGCAACGGCCCGAGCGCGACGCCGTCATCGTCACAGGCGAGCCCGGCCTCACCGCGGGGAACGAGGCGGTGGGCGGGGGCAAACGCGGTGGTCATTGGGCTTCCCTCGATGTACAAATGCGCGCAAGCTTATTTGTTCATGATCTGTTTCCAATGCAAGGGCGCGGCTCGCGTGAAACTTTTGCAAGCGCCGGCTGGAGCCGCCAACAGGCGATTGCGGCAGAGGGGTCAGCGATGGCGACACTCGACGAGATCGTTGCGGCGGCGGCAAAGGTGTTCCGCAGCAAGGGCTATCATGCCGCCACGGTGCGCGACATCGCCGAGGCGGTCGGCATCCTGAAGGGCAGCCTCTACCATCATTTCGAGAGCAAGGAAGCGCTGCTCTACCTCGTCGTCAAGGAGCCGATCGCGCAGATGTTTCGCACGATCGCCGAAATTGCCGATTCCGATCTCTCCCCGACCGAGAAGTTGCGCCGCGCGATCGCAGCACATCTCGAAGCCTTTGACCGGCATTACCCGCATCTTTTCGTTTATTTGCGCGAGCGCGAGTCGGTAAAACGCCGGTTCCGCGAGATGATCGGGTTCTCGCCCAAGGACTATGAGCGCTGCTGGCAGCAGATCCTGCGCGAAGGGGTGGAGCGCGGCGAATTTCGTGCTGATCTCGATGTGCAGGTGACGTCCTACGGGCTCCTCGGCATGCTGAACTGGGCGTATAAATGGTACGATCCGCAGGGCCGGCTCAACGTCAAAGAGGTGGCCCGGGAATTCACCGGGCTGGCGCTCGGCGGTATCAGCGCCTCGACGCACACCGCACCTCGCCCCCGACGGCGCACGGCGCGGACAGCAGCGACAAAGTTGCCGTTAAATTGAGCCGGTTGCAAATTGAGCCGGTTGCAAATTGAGCCAGTTGCGTTGGACTATATCGGCCGCCGTGCAACCGGCCGCGGTGATGGGCTGCAACGCGCCGCCAGATCATAAGCTTCGCTATCTTTGTTGACAGCTCCCGGCGCATGGGCATAGCGTCATCACCAACCAAACGAGCGTTTGGTCTGCTGGGTTCGCCGTTCGCAACAAGGAGCTGGATCATGCGCAACCAGTACAACGTCATCGATGCCGACGGTCACATCCTCGAACCGCTCGACCTCTGGGACAAATATATCGACCCGAAGTTCCGCGAGCGGGCGCCGCGCATCGTCAAGGGCGAGAACGGCAAGGAGCGGCTGGTCATCGAGGAGCACCAGGTCGGCGACGGCCGGCTCGGCATCGGCCGGATCGGTGCGGTCGGCGCCCGCCAGGGTGTCGTTGCCGCCGACACGATGGCCTACAAGGACGGCAAGCCCGGCGGTTTTGACCCGCATGCCCGCATCCCCGATATGGACGCCGACGGCATCGACGCGGCTTTTCTTTACCCGAGCCTTGGACTGTTCTCGGGCGCGATCCACGATCCCGAACTGGCGGCCGCGACCTGCCGCGCCTACAACCGCTGGCTTGCCGATTACTGCAAGCCCTACCCGGACCGGCTGTTCGGTGTCGCGATGCTGCCCTTGCAATCGGTCGAGCTGGCGGTCGAGGAAATGAAGTTCGCGCGCAAGCAACTGGGTTTCCGCGCCGGTTTCATCCGACCCAACCCGTACAGCGACAAAATGATCCACGACGAGCGCTATGAACCGTTCTGGCAGGCGGCGGAGGACCTCGATTTTGCGATCGGCTTTCATGAGGGTGCCTCGAGCGGCATGCCGACGGTCGGCGTCGATCGCTTTGACGGCCGCGGCGCCCGTCACATCATCAGCCACACGATGGAAATGATGCTCGCCTGCATGAGCGTGATCTGGGGCGGCATCGCCGACCGCCACCCGAAACTGCGCGTCGGCTTTCTCGAATCGGGCGGCGGCTGGATCGCCCCGTGGCTCGACCGCATGGACCGCCATTTCGACGATCAGGGGTTCAACGATTCCGGGCTGTCAATGCGCCCGAGCGAAATCTTTCAGCGCAATTGCTGGATCTCGTTCGAGCCGGTCGAGGGCAGCATCAAGGTACTGGCCGACTATATCGGCGCCAACAAGATCCTGTGGGCGACCGATTACCCGCATCCCGACGGGTTTTTCCCCGGTGCGCCCAAAATGATCATGGATCGCATGGCGGGGCTGTCGGCCGAGACCAAGCATGGCGTGATGGCCGGCGGGGCAATGGGCTTTTACGGGGTCAGCTGATACCGGGACGGCTTGACTGCCTGTTGACCGTTGCAGGGCCCCTTCCCGGGTCCTGCAATTCTTGCGGTGGTTTGGGGCAGTTCTCGCTTCACGTGGCGAGATCGGGTGCGTCGCGGAGCCCCTGTCGCGGAGCCCCTGCTGGGTTGCTGCCGGATCCGTTGCCCTGCCAGTCTCCATAATTGACGGTCCATTGATAATTGAAGGTGCCATTGCGAGCTGACGCAGCGCACCGGCGGCGGCTTGCCACCGTCAGCGTCAGCAGCTGCGAGGCGGCAAACCCGGACGATAGCTCTGGGACCGCACGGCGGCGCGACCGTCAGCGCGATCTTAGAATGGCGGGAGCAGAGATCTCTGCCACCTGTCTGTAGGTGACGGCGGGCATCAAACCTCGGCGCGGACCTTGACATAGGAACCAGGCGCGTCCTCGATCGGCGTCAGCTTGCCGTCGCCGGGCTGACGCGCCGGTACCTCGTCGCCGGCATGCTTTGCGATCCAACGCTCCCATACTGGCCACCACGAATCCGGGTGCTGGGTTGCCGATGCCAACCATTCGTCGGGTGTCGGCGGGTTCTTGGCGTTCTCCCAGTGGCCATATTTGCCGCCGGGCGGGTTGACCACGCCGGCGATATGGCCGGAAGCAGATAATACGAACTTGACCGGCCCCTGGTAGAGCCGCGTCGCCGAATAGGTCGAGCGCCAAGGTGCGATGTGATCCTCACGCGTCGACAGGATAAAGGCGGGGATCTTGATTTTGCCGAGATCGATCGGCACGCCGTCGAGGGTTATGCCGCCCGGTTTCACCAGCAGGTTCTCTTGATACATGTTCCGCAAATAAAAGCTGTGCATTGCCGCCGGCATGCGCGTCGAATCGGCATTCCAGTACAGCAGGTCAAATGGAAACGGCGACTTTCCCAACAGATAATTGTTGACCACAAAGGACCAGATCAAATCGTTGGCGCGCAGCATGTTGAATGTCGTCGCCATGTCGCGGCCTTCGAGATAGCCCTTGGCGTTCATGCGGTCTTCGAGAGCGGCAAGTTGTTCTTCGTCGATAAACACCGAAAGCTCGCCCGCTTCGGCGAAATCGATCATCGTGACCAGGAATGTGGCGCTTTTGATCCGATTGTCGCGCCGGGTGGCCATCGCGGCGAGCGTGCACGCCAGCAATGTGCCCCCGAGGCAATAGCCGATGGCGTTCGCCTCGCGCTCGCCGGTCGCCATTGCGATCGCCTCCAATGCGGCAAGCGGGCCCTCGCGCATGTAGTCGGCAAAGCTCTTGGCGGCGAGATGCTCGTCTGGATTGACCCAGGAGATCACAAACACCGTGTGGCCTTGTCCCACTGCCCAGCGAATAAACGAGTTGTTCGGCCGCAAATCGAGAATATAGAATTTGTTGATCCACGGCGGGATGATCAGCAACGGGCGGCGCTTGACCGTGACAGTTGTCGGCGTGTACTGAATCAATTGCATAAGATCGTTCTGAAAGACAACCTTGCCCGGGGTGACGGCGATGTTTTCACCGATCCGGAAGGCTGCCATATCGGTCATTCGAATCGCCAGCCGACCCTTGCCGCGTTCGAGGTCGTCAAGCAGGTTCTTGAGCCCTTGCAGCAGGTTTTCGCCGCGGCTTTCGATCGTCGCGCGCAAGACCTCGGGGTTGGTCATCAGAAAATTTGACGGCGCGAGCGCATCGACAAACTGGCGGGTATAGAAATCGACCTTGCGAGCGGTGCGTTCGTCGATGCCCTCGACCGCGCGCACCGTATTTTGCAGCCAGCGCGCCGTCAGCAAATAACTTTGTTTGATGTAGTCAAAGAGTGTGTTGTTGTCCCAGGCAGCATCGCGAAAGCGGCGGTCGCCCTGCGCCGGTTCGATCAGCGGCTCGGCCGGACCACCGAGAAAGCGCTGGGCGGTACGCTGCCACAATGTCATGTAGTCGTTCCACAGCGACAGCTGCGCTTGCACGAGACGCGACGGATCGGACATCATCCGCGCCGTCATTTCAAAAAATGCAGCGCCAATGGCTAGCGGGCTCGCCATGCCGATGCCCTCTTCCATCGGCTGGCGCTTCAGAAATTCGCTGACAAGATGCTGGCTTTTTTCGGCGACCTCGGCGATGTCGCGGGCGAATTCCTCGGCATCGGGTGGCGCTGCGCCGTCCCGCGGGCTTTGCGGAGGCTGGCTTCGTCCGGGCATCATCCCGCCATCGTCGCTCATTGCCGCTTCCTCGCCTCTGAGTGCCGCGCCTGCACGCCGCGCCGGCGCCGCCGGCTCTTAGCGATCGCCCTTTCGTGCGATCAAATGTATCGCCTATTCGTGCGATCAAATGTGGTGACGCGTCGGACCCGATCTAATACACCAGCGCGGAGCGAAAGTGCAGCGGCGACAGGACTGCCGTCGATCCGCATGGCGCTTGCGAGTGGGATCTCCTCGTCGGTCGTCTGGTCATGGTCAAGTTCGGAAGTCGTCTTTGTCGCCGCGGCGTTGGTGCGATGCTGAGCGCGGTGATGCTGTTGGGAGCCAGCGGCTGCAATCCGATCGCGACCTATCGCAACTGGACCGGGATCAGCGCCAACGATCCCAACCCGGCAACGACGCCGAACACACAGAATCTGGCGGCCGGCGAGGAACGGAGCTACCCCAATCTGGCGACGGTGCCGCCGCCGCCAAACCAGGCGCTGACGACCGCTGAACTCGAAAAACTGACCCAGAACCTGATTGCCGACCGGGCGCATGCGAAATACACCAGCGAGCATCTGCAGGCTTCATTCGACGAAGCCGGAGCGCCACCGCCCCCGCCGCCACCACCCGCGCCACCGGCGCCCGCCGCCGGCGCAGCATCGCCGGCAACCCCCGGGGTTGCCAAACCGGGGCCGACCCCGCCCGGCGGCAGCCCGGGTCCGGTAGCCTCCTCGGCCGCAATCGCCGGCCCGACCACACCCGCAGCCACCGGCAGCCCAGGCGGCACTGCCGGTTCAGCGCCTGCTGCCGCTGCCGGGCTCGCTGCCAAAAATCCGCGTAAATCGGGCCAGCCGCCCGAACCGGGGCCGATGGAATCGCGCCTGCAATCGCCGCAGATCGCGTCGCTGCCGCAAGCAGAGCAGAACCAGCCGGCGCCGCCGCCGCCGCACGAGTTGTCGATCCCGGCCGGCTCAAAGGCGGCCAATGCGACCGCTCCCGGCGCTCATCTGCCGGCGCCGCCGGCGCCCGAGCCGATGCCGGCCGCGATCGGCTCGGCGAAATTCCAGCCGGCGCCGCCGCCGCCCAATCTGCCGCCGCCGACACCGATCCGCACCGCCTCGACGGCCGGAACCACCACGCCGGCGAAACCGGCGCCACCGCCGATCGCCTTTGACAAGATCGCCGATATTTCGTTTACCGGGGATCAGACAACCCTTACCGATGCCGATCAACAAACGCTCGACAACCTTCTGCCTCGCTACCGAGCAAAGCCGGGTCTGGTGCGGGTCGTCGGCTATGCCGGCGTCGGCACCAGCGCTACACAGCAATTAAACAGCTACCGGACGGCGCTCGATCGTGCTGAGGCGGTCGCCAAGGGGCTTGCCAAGGCGGGCATACCAGCGAGCAAGATCGCTGCGGAGGCGGCACCGGTTGGCGGCGATGCCGGTCAGGGCCGAGCCGAGATCCTGTTCGCGCAATAAGTTCGCGGCATCGACGCGGGCGAGCCGAAACCGACGGAAAATTATCGAAACTTTGACCAGCGCAAGCTACAACCGGTCGCGGAGCCGTATCGCAGAAGCGGTCTCTTGCCTGCCCGAACGCCCTTCGGGCCTGTCGCCAGGGGTTGTCGTTTGAAACCGCCATTGAAGATTGCTGTCGCCGGGCTCGGGACGGTGGGTGCCGGCACCCTCAGACTGCTTCAGGAGCAGGCCGAGTTGCTGGCCGAGCGCAGCGGTCGCCGGCTCGTCGTGACCGCGGTTTCGGCACGCGATCGGCGCCGCGACCGCGGGGTCGAATTGTCGGCGGTGCGATGGTACGAAGATGCCGCGGCGATGGCCGCCGATCCCGAGATCGACGTTGTCGTCGAACTGATCGGTGGTGCCGAGGGAATCGCCGCCCGCGTCGTCGAAACCGCGCTGTTGAACGGCAAACATGTTGTCACCGCCAACAAGGCGCTGATGGCGCATGACGGGACGCGGCTTGCGGCGCGGGCCGAGGAGATGGAGCTTGCCTTGTCGTTCGAGGCCTCGGTCGCCGGCGGCATTCCGGTGATCAAGACCTTGCGCGAAGGCCTCGCCGGAAACCGGTTGCGGCGCGTCTATGGCATCCTCAACGGCACGTCGAACTACATCTTGACGACGATGCGGGAGAGCGGGCGTGAGTTCGCCGAGGTCTTGGCCGAGGCGCAAAAGCTGGGCTATGCCGAGGCCGATCCGAGCTTTGACATCGACGGCATCGATGCCGCCCATAAGCTCGCGATTTTAGCAAGCGTCGGTTTCGGCCGCCCGGTCGACCTCGCCGGCGTCTATACCGAGGGCATCCGGCACGTCTCGCGGCTCGATATCGATTATGCCGAAGAACTCGGCTACCGCATCAAGCTCCTCGGGATTGCGCGGTTGACCGAGACCGGGCTCGAACAGCGGGTCCACCCCTGCATGGTGCCGCGGGCAACACCGATTGCCGCGGTCGAGGGCGTCTACAACGCGGTGGTTGCCGAGGGCGATTTTGTCGGCCGAGTGGTGCTCGAGGGGCGCGGCGCCGGCGCAATGCCGACGGCTTCAGCGGTGACCGCCGATCTTGTCGACATCGCCGCGGGTCGGCGGACATTTCCGTTCGGCATTCCGACAGCCGATCTGCACGCGATCCCCGCGGTCCTGATCGAACGCCACCAGAGCGCCTACTACACGCGGCTGATGGTGGTCGACCGGCCAGGGGTCATCGCCGACATCGCCGCCGCGTTGCGCGATGAGGACGTTTCGCTCGAAGCAATGATCCAGCGTGGCCGCGCGCCTGGCGAGGCGGTGCCGGTGGTCCTGACCACCCACATCACGGTCGAGGCGGCAATGCGCCGGGCGCTTGCCAGGATCGAACAGCTCAAGACCGTGCTCGAACCGCCGCGCATGATCCGGATCGAAGATTTCTGATCGTGGCAGCGACACGCGGCGGGTCGCAATATTATCTGATCATCAGCAACACCAAGGCGAAAGCACCGGCCGCCCAGCAGTAATAAGCGAACGGGTCGAGTGCCGCGCTGTCCTCGCGCCTGCGGAAATACCGCATCAAAAAAGCGGTGCTGGCATAGGCGGTGACCGCGGCAACCAGCCCGGCGATCCACAGCGTAGCGCCGCTGACCGCGGCCATTCCATGCTCGACCGGCAGATGGCGCAATTTGGGGATTTCGAGAACGGCCGCGCCGGCGATGACCGGGGTCGCGAGCAGAAACGAAAACCGCGCCGCGTCCTGATGCCGAAGCCCGGTCAACAGACCGCCGACGATCGTTGCACCCGAGCGCGAGATCCCCGGCAGAAACGCCAGGGTCTGCCACAAGCCGACGATCAGCGCATCGCGCCAGCTCGCGTCGCCGAGTTCGCGCCGGTCCTGCACCCGCAGCGCACGGCGGCGCAAATGTTCGCCGCCAAACAGCACAAAGCCGTTGACGATCAGAAAAACGGCTGCCGCCACCGGCGATCCAAAAAGATGCCGCAGCGGGTGTTCAAAGACAAAGCCGAGCACGACCGCAGGCAAAGTACCAATAACCAGCAGCGCGATCAG
>DATJLK010000148.1:0-2955 GCA_035509615.1 Allostellaceae bacterium
TTTAATTACTTTCCGTATCGTCTCTATGTTGGCCGCCGTGGGCATCTTCCAGGGTTACAATGTAGAGATGTGCCCACAAATCGTTATTAAAGGCTTGGAGATATCGAATTGCCTAATCCTGAAAAAATGAGCACGTAGCGCGTAGGATGGGCTGAGCATCGCGAGCCCATCCTTACTGGAACCGCACGGCCCTATGTGATGGGCTTCGCCGTGCTCAGCCCATCCTACCGGTCCGCGACAGGTGACAGCCGGCTTGTTATTCGTTCGCCGAAACCGACGTCGGCATTATCGGCAGCGTCGCCCGCCCAAGCCGCGGGGTAGATGCCGAGACGGACCATGCGGTGGAATGACGAATAGGGCCAATCCCGGACACGCTTCACATGACCGTGCTTGACCGGGTTGAATGGATGTAATCGAGGTGGCGAGCGAAATCGTCCTGATCACGGAGTACATGCTCCCAATAGCGGCGTTGCCAAATTCCCCGCTCGCGCTTGCGCGACCGGCTGGCGGAAACCGACTCTCTGCTCGGCAGACGACGCGAGAAATCGGCTTTGATCAACGCCCGGCGCACTGAAAAATCGGCCTCGTCCTCAGGCAGCGTCCAGATCGCATGCAGGTGGTCCGGTAACACGACAACGGCTTCCATCGTGAAGGGATGGCGATGTCGGACGCAACGGAACGCCGCTCGCAACAGTCCGATATTATCGGCGAGCAGCCGCGACCGGCGAGCAGCCAAATTCACCGTAAAGAAATACGAGCCGCCGGCGATGTAATTTCGACGATAGCTGGTCACCCGGACGGCCTGTTTTTCAGATGAGCTCCTCTCACTCAGCCATCCTACAATGAGTTGCGCGGCGTGGGCGACATCGACGCGTGCAACCTTTCGCCGGCTCGAAAGTCGCGGCTTGCTGCTCAAGCCATCGCCTGAACTACTGTCACTAAGTGTCCAGGTTCAGTAGGCCGTCAGATTTATTTCTGGGATAATATCCTCGTCCATACCGGCGGAGGCCGGTAGCCATGGCCGAAATCGATCCGGACCTTCGTCGGGATGGTGAACGGGTTACAGTGCGAGCTCAAGTGTCGTCCGCTCGCGCTGCCTAACGTGCGGTGATAGGCTTGCGCGATGCTTAATGCCGATATCCTGCATCGCGATTTCACGCCCGAACCCTATTGGTGGGAGGCGTACCGGCCGCAGGCCCACGATCTCGCCGAGGTGCCGCGCGCCGCCCGGGTAGCGATCGTCGGCGCCGGCTATGCCGGTCTGTCGACCGCACTCGAACTCGCCAGGCACGGCATCGATGCGGTGGTGCTCGAAGCCAATGAACCGGGCTATGGCGCCAGCACCAGGAATGGCGGTGCGGTCAGCGGCGGGGTCAATGTCGGCAAGAGCTTTAGCGGCAAAACCAGCGCAATCGATGCCGGCCGGGCGGCGCATATCCTGGCTGATGCCGGCGACGCCTTTACCCTGATCGATCGGCTGATCGACGAAGAACATATCCAATGCTGCTGGGAGAAACCCGGCCGCTTTGTCGGCGCCTGGACCCGGTCGCACTTTGCGGCACAACAGCAGCGGCTCGCTTCACTGAATGCGGCGGCGCATTCCGGCGCCTATATGGTGTCGCGCGAACATCAGCGCGACGAGATCGCCAGCGACTACTACGCCGGCGGCATGGTGGTCGAGCGCTCGGGCAAACTGCACCCCGCACTCTATTACAAGGGATTGCTCGACGCCTGCGTCCGGCGCGGTGTCACGATCTGCGCCAAGGCCGTAGTCAGGCGGATCGCGGCAATCGGCGGCGGCTGGCGGCTCGAAACCAGCCGTGGCCCGGTGACCGCAGGCGATGTCGTGATCGCCACCAACGGCTATACCAGCAAGCTGACGCCGGCATTGCAGCGCCGCGTCGTGCCGATCGCCAGCCACATCATCGCCACCGAGGAGCTGCCCCCCGATCTGGCGGGTACGCTGATCCCGAAAGGCCGCACCTTGTCCGACACCCGGCGCGTCTTGTGCTATTACCGGATGTCGCCCGATGGCAAGCGCATGGTGTTCGGCGGTCGCGCCCGGTTCACGCAAGTCGAGGCGAGCGTCAGCGCCCCGATCCTGCACCGCTACATGACCGCGCGCTTTCCGCAATTGCGCGGTGTGCGGGTGACGCATGCCTGGACCGGCAACACCGCTTTCACCCTCGATGCCCTGCCGCATATGGGACAACGGGATGGGCTGCATTTCTGCCTTGGCTGCAACGGCAGCGGGGTTGCGATGATGACTTATCTCGGCTGGCAAACCGCGCGGAAGATCGCTCGCGCCGCGAATGCCAGCTGCAGCTTTGATACGCCTGATTTTCCGGCTCACCGCCTTTATTCCGGCAATCCCTGGTTTTTGCCGGCGATTGGCAGCTGGTACCGGTTGCGCGACCGGGTCGACCGGCTGATCGCCTGAACCGAGCGGGCCGGCGCGGCCGGACGGTTCGCCGGCCCCGCCCACCGGGACGTTGGCGAGAGCCCGCCGTCGGGTTCGCGGCCTATTTGTCGCAGAGCTGGCGCGGACCGCCGCCATAGGGCTGATAAGTGCAATCCGACGGATTGAAGGACGAGTAGGTCTGCGAGCACAGCTCGACATTGCACTGACCGGCATTTCCCGAGTTGCTTGCCAGCTTGGCGGTCTGTCGCACCGGTGTCGATTGGGGTGCTGGCGATGGGCCCGAGGTTGATTCGCCCGAGGTGGAGTGGCCCGCGTCTGACTGGCCGCTAGTCTTTTCACAGATCTGCCGCGGGCCGCCGTCATAGGGCTGATAGGTGCAGTCCGATTGGCGGAACGAGTGATAGAAGCTGGAGCAGGCTTGCACGTCACAAGCCGGGTTCGACGGTTCGGAAGAGCCCTGCGAGGCTTGCTCGTCGAGCCTAGCTTCATCACCCGGTTGCGGCGGCGCAGAATTCGTCGCCGGCGCAACCGCG
>DATJLK010000149.1:0-18205 GCA_035509615.1 Allostellaceae bacterium
CCCAGTTCGCCGGCCGAAGCCCGTCCGCTGACCATGCGCAGAAACGATTTGCGTGATACCGAGACCAGCACCGGCAAGCCAAAGATGCGCTTCAGCTCGCCGAGGCGGGCCAGCACATGCAGCGAGGCTTCGGGCCGGCTGCTCAGAAAAAATCCCATGCCCGGATCGATAATCAGGCGCTCGCGAGCGATGCCGGCATGTTCGAGTGCTGCGATGCGGTCGCGAAAAAAGGCGAGAATGCGGTCCCAGACCTCGCCGGCGCCAAGCTCCACCCGCTGCGCCCGGCCGCGGCCGTGGACGGCGTGCATGATGACGAGCCGGCATCGCGCCGCGGCCAATTCGGGATAAAGCGCCGCTTCGGGAAAGCCCTGGATGTCGTTGATAAAGTCGACGCCGCGAGCGAGTGCAAAGCGCTGCACCTCAGGCACGAAACTGTCGACCGAAACCGGGATGCGCTCCGCCTGCAATGCGGCGATCAGCGGTTCGAGACGCCGGATCTCGTCCTCCGCCGTGACCGGCCGGGCATCGATATTGCTCGCCGCGGCGCCGAGATCGATCACATCGGCTCCGGTCGCCGCCAACGCCCGCGCATGGGCGAGGGCCGCTGCAGGATCGAGAAAGCGGCCGCCGTCCGAGAACGAATCCTCGGTGACGTTGACGATGCCGAACAGCGAGGGGCCGTTCAACCGGGAATGACCAATAGTGGGCGGCACCGCACAACTGCCGCGGGTCGCACGCCCCCGGTCGGCGGCATCCGGAGCCCCTCGATGCCTTTTAGCGGGACGGGCGAGGCGCCCGCACCACGGGCGAGTGAGGCGGGTGGCGGCAGGCGGGGCGGATTCACCGCCAACCTCTCCACCGCCGGAGGGAGGAGCGAGATATCGGTGCCGGGCAATTGCGGACCGCCACGATCATCAGCCCGGCCGGGTTCGTTCGAGGAGCGCGCCGACCCCATCGGCGTCGGCGAACACATCGAGCTTTTCGACCCAGGCCCGCACCCGTTCGACCCGCGGATCGGCAAAGCAGGCGTTGCAGATCCGTTCGGCAAAGCCCTCACACAGGTCGATATGGCCCGAGGCGGCAATCTCGCGGATTGCGGCCACGATCTTTTCGTAGTTGATGATGCGGCGGCGGTCCTCGCCGGGGATCGCGGCCGCCGCGCTCGCGGTCAGATCGACCGAGACCCGCACCCGCTGCGGCTTCTCGCGTTCGTGCCGGCGGATGCCGATGCTGGCCATCACCACCAGCCCGCGGATGGTCACCACATAGGAAGGCGCGTCAGAGGGAACGGAGCGGCACACGGTCATCCCTCACCATGCCGGGGCGGGCCTCGCACCGCAATGGTGCGGCTGCGTCGAAGGTTTATCTTCGTATATCGCTGGGCAGGGCGAAGCCATGGGTTTCATCTGGTTCTTTATTGGCGCTGTCGTCGGTCTCTTTCTTCTCGCCGTCCTCCCGCTGATGGTCGCGGTGGCGGGTGCGGTGCTGGCGATCGGCTTTCTGGTCGCGCTGCCGTTGCTCCTGGCGATCCTGATCCTGGCCGGCATCCTCGCCGCTGCCCCGGCACTCGGCTACGGTCTGCTGCTCGCCGCCCTGCTGGTGGCGCTGTGGGCCAACGAGCGCCGCAAACCGCGGCAGCCCGGGCGCTAGACCCGCCGGTCCCGGCGGTTCAGCCGGCGAGCAATGACGGGTCGCGCAGGCTGGTATCCTGGCCGCGTACCGGGTCGGCGACCGCATCTTCGAGGCGGCGCGCCCCCTTCCACTCGCTCGGCGGCCGGACCTGGCCATCGCTGCCGATCTGGTCGATGCCCCAGTAGATTTCGAGCCGATGGTTGTCGGGATCACGAAATTCCACCGCAAGCTGGCAGCCGGCGCGGCGCCGTCCTTCGAAATCGATCGTGACGCCGTGACGCCGCAAATGGTCGCGCGCCCGCACCACATCGTCGAGGCTGCCGACCTCGAAGGCGAGATGGTTGAGTTCGACATTCTCGGCCGGTGCGGTCGTCGCGCCGACAAGGGCGATGCCGTGATGGTCGGTGTTGCAGCGCAAAAATACCATGCCGCCGGGCACCATTTCCTCGGGGTACACGTCGGAAATCTGGAAGCCCAGCATTTCGGTATAGAACCGCGCCGAACGCTCGACATCCTGGACGTTGAGCACGACGTGGCCGATTTTCCCGATACTGAACGGCAGGCCGTGCGGCCGCTCCAACCGCCTGACCCGATCGGGATCGTAGTCGCCCATCCCCAATCTCCCTGCATTCATCCGTTGAACCCGCCGTGCTGGCCGAAAAGCCTTGCTGGCGCGGGCCATTCTCCAATAAAGCCTGGGCCTCGACAATCCGCCGCCGGAGGAAGCCAAATGCCGCGCCTGCCCGCCCCCGCTGATCTCGAAGCTCTGATCTCATTCGACACCCCGACGATCTGCAACGCCCTCGAAATCGTCGCCCCGGCGCGGCGCGCCACCGGTTTCATCCGCCGGCCGCTGGTCGCCCCGTTTCCACAATTGAAGCCGGTCGTCGCCTTTGCCCGCACCGCGATCATCCGCTCGCGCGAGCCCCATCCGCGCAATCGCGAGGAGGCGAAAGAAATCCGTCTCGGCTACTACGCGCATATCGCCGCCGAGCCATTGCCAAGCATCGCCGTGATCCAGGACATCGATGTGCCGGATTACGGCTTTGGCGCGTTCTGGGGCGAGGTGCAGAGCAATGTCCACAAGGGGCTCGGCTGCGTCGGGGTCATCACCGACGGCTCGGTGCGCGATCTCGATGCGATGGCGCCGGGGTTTTTTGTCCTCGCCGGCTCGATCATGCCGTCGCACGCGCATGTCCACCTCGTGGATTTCGGCGGCACGGTCAGTGTCGCCGGCATGGTGGTCTCGCCCAACGACGTGATCCACGCCGACCGCCATGGCGCCGTCGTCATCCCGCATGAAGCGGTCAAGGAAATCCCGGCGGCGGCCGACCTGTTGGCCCGTCGTGAAAAGGTCGTGATCGACGCCGCCCGCGCCCCCGGCTTTTCGGTCGCT
This sequence comes from Allostellaceae bacterium, assembly GCA_035509615.1. GTDB lineage: Bacteria > Pseudomonadota > Alphaproteobacteria > ATCC43930 > CGMCC-115725 > AP-15. Next base: position 3,029 of record DATJLK010000149.1, read on the forward strand.
CGCCTGCACCAAGCCTTTGACGAGCAGGAGGACATCCACTGACCACCGAAGCGAAGGGCTGGAAGCGGTGTTGCGCAGCAGTGACAATCAGCGCGCCGCTTCCGCTTTAGCCTCGCGCTTTGCGTGCGGACGATCGTGAGCGAGAATTCGACCTCCTGACCCGAGGCGGCCGGGATCGTCACGGGGCGGCCGATGGCGGTCAGCGGGTGCGGTATCGCCTCAGATCTCGGCCTGACCGCCAAGTTCGACGATGCGGTTGACCGGAATGTGGAAGAATTCGGTGGCGTCGAGCGCCAGATTGGTCAGCAGCACGAACAGTTTTTTGAACGGGAACATCAACCCCGAGCGCTTTACCACGATCTTTTCGCGGCCGACAAAAAACGAGGTGTCCATCAGGTTGAAACGAAAACCGCCGACCCGGCACAACGCCAGGACGCGCGGGATGTCGGGTTCCTCAAGAAAGCCGTAATGGATCGTGACAGTGTGGAAATTCTGGCTCAGATGATCGATCTGCAGCCGCTCGGTCTCACGCAGGCGCGGTACATCCTGGGTGCGTACCGTCATCAGCACGTTGCGTTCGTGCAGAATCTTGTTGTGCTTCATGTTGTGCAGCAAGGCGGCCGGCACATTATCGACCCGCGCCGTCATGTAGATCGCCGTGCCCGGAACCCGCACCGGACTATCGGGTTTGAGATTTTCGAGCAGGGTCGCGAGCGGCAGAGCGCCGCTGGCGCGCTGTGCTGCGATCCGTTGCCGGCCCCACATCCAGGTCATCATCACGACATAGAGGGTTCCGGCGATCACCAGCGGAAACCAGCCGCCATCGATGACCTTGATCAGGTTGGCGCCAAAAAATGACAGGTCGACAAACAGGAACAACGCGAAGAGAGGACCGAGTTGCCATAGCCGCCAGCCCGCGCCCCACCGGAAATAGACAAAAGCCAGGACCGTGGTGACGCTCATCGTGCCGGTAACGGCGACGCCATAAGCCCCGCCAAGCGCGTCGGACGAGCGAAAGCCGATCACCGTCGCCACCACCGCCGCCAGCAACAGGCCGTTCATCGCAGGCACATAGACCTGGCCGATCTCCTGCTCGGATGTGTGGCGGACCAGCATGCGCGGCAGATAGCCCAGTTGCACCGCCTGGTGGGTGATCGAGAACGCCCCCGAAATGACCGCTTGCGAGGCAATGACAGTGGCAGTCGAGGCGAGGACCACGAGCGGATAAAGCGCCCAAGCCGGGGCGAGCAGATAAAACGGGTTGGCGATCGCTGCCGGTTTCGCCAGCAATAGCGCCCCCTGCCCAAAATAATTCAGCAGGAGCGCCGGAAAGACAAAGCGCAGCCAGACGCGGCGAACCGGCGAGCGGCCGAAATGCCCCATATCGGCATAGAGCGCCTCGGCTCCGGTCACCGCCAGCACGACCGAGCCAAGCAACACAAACCCGTGCCAGGGATGGTGGATCAGCAGTTCGTAGCCATAGCGCGGATCGACCGCCCGCAGGATCATCGGCCGATGCACGATCTCCCAGCCGCCAAGCACCCCGATCGAACAGAACCACAGGATCATCACCGGGCCGAAAAAGCGGCCGACAAGCCCCGTCCCACGGCGCTGGACGACAAACAACGCGACCAGCAGCAGCAAGGTGAGAGGCACAACGTAGGGCTCAAAGTCCGGGGTGGCGACTTTCAACCCCTCGACCGCACTCAACACCGAAATCGAAGGGGTGATGACCCCATCGCCGTAGAACAACGCCGCGCCGATCAGTCCGGCCCACATGATCCAGCGGCCGCGTCCGGCAACGGCGGCGCGCATCGCCAGAACCATCAACGCCAGGATGCCGCCTTCGCCGCGATTGTCGGCGCGCATCATGACCAAAACGTACTTTACCGTGACCACCAGGGTCAGAGACCAGGCGATCAGTGACAGAACCCCAAAGACCCGGCCCTCGTTGACGCTGGCGTTCTCAAAGCATTGCTTGACGGTGTAGAGCGGCGAGGTGCCGATATCGCCATAGACGACGCCGAGCGCGGCAATCGCCAGGCTCTGCCCGAGGCCTGGGCGCGTTTCGCTGGAAATGACGGCTGTATCTGGCATGGATGCGCTCGGTCGGTGTGCCAAGCTAACGCCACATTCTAAAGATCGAGTTCAGTGCGGGAGGACGCGACGCACAGCAGAGCCGACAGCGGGCTGGCGACGCAACAGAACGTTACCGGGGGCGGGTTATAGCCAGAAATCGCGGCGCCGAGCCAGCAATTCCACCATGCCTCGAAATCTGCCCGCCTCGGCTCCCGCAAACGAGGGGACGGCGCACCCGAGCGGAGATCGGAATTCAGCGCTGATAGGTGCCGGCAAGCTCTGCTTGCTGGATGATGTAGGGCTGTGCCGCCGACAATACATCCGCATCGGTTGCCGCAGGGCCGAGATCGAGCCGCGGGCGGCTGATCGCCAGCAGGCGAAACTGATAATGATGGACGCCACCGCCGCGTGGCGGACAGGGACCGCCGTAACCCGGGTTGCCAAAGCTGTTGCGTCCTTCGTCAAACCCGACGGCCGGCCGGTTGCGGCCGTAACCGGTGGCGAGACCGCCGGTTGCCGGAGGGATGTCAAAGACCGCCCAGTGCCGGAACACCCCCGACGGCGCATCCGGGTCTTCGACGATCAAAACCAGGCTGCCGGTTCCCCGCGGCACTCCCGACCAGGTCAACGGCGGCGAGATGTCGGCGCCGTCGCAGGTGTATACGGCCGGGATCGGGCTGCCGGATGTGAATGCCGGGCTTGCAAGCATCAACGGCATTGGCGTTCTCCTGATCTGCCTGAACAAAAAGCCTCCGGTCGATCCTGCGGCTCAGCCATCGGCAGCCCGACCTCTCACATGAACCGCTACCGGCCACGAACCGCTACCGGCGCGCTTCGCGGCGCGGCGGTTTGCCAAAGCAGCGGTTTAACCTATCGTGTCCCGGAACCATCCTGCTTTTCTTGTGAGGTAACGGCAATGAGCGAACCCGCGTTGCGCTGCGGCATGGTGGTATTCCCGAATATGACCCAGCTCGACCTGACCGGCCCGTACGAGGTGCTGGCGCGGATGCCCGGCGCCGAGACGCGACTCGTCTGGAAGACGCTGGACCCGGTGCGCTCGGAAAACGGGCTGACGCTGCTGCCGGACACTACCTTCGCCGAATGCCCGGCGCTCGGTCTCATTCTCGTGCCGGGCGGCCCAGGCATCAATCCGCTGCTCGAGGACCCTGAGGTGCTGGCGTTTGTGCGCGCTGCGGCAGCCCGGGTGCGCTATGTCGTCGGGATCTGCACCGGCTCTCTCGTACTCGGAGCGGCGGGGTTGCTGCGCGGCAAGCGGGCCGGCACGCATTGGATGTCGCGCGATCTGCTGCGCGCCTTTGGCGCCGAGCCGGTTGCCGCCCGCGTCGTTGTCGACGGCAATCTCTTCACCGGCGGCGGGGTCACCGCCGGTATCGATGTGGCGCTGACGGTAGCCGCCGAAATCGCCGGCCGGGCCGTAGCCGAGGCGATCCAGTTGGCAATCGAATACGATCCCGCACCCCCCTTTGCCTCAGGCTCGCCGGAGACCGCCGACCCGGCGGTTGTGGCGCGGGCGCTTGATCAAGCCGCTGCGCGGCAGCGCGATCGGGCCGGGCGGGTGACGCGCGCGGCCAAGGCGCTGGGCTGGTAAGGCGGCAGCCCTGCGCATCGTGACATCACCGCGAGCAGTGGCGGCGCTGCCGCGCCCCGCGCTTGTTTCGGCACGGTGATTGCTTGGTCTTGGCAACAACGGGTGAGGGAACGGCATGAAAACCATCACTGTCGATCGCGGCAAGCGGCTCGCCGAGCAGCCGGAAAAGGGGCACAACCGCTGGCACGAGGCGATCGCGCCGGTTATCGAAGCGGCACCGGGCGAGGAAGTCGAGATCGAGACCCGCGACGCTTTTGACGGCCAGATCAGCGCGGCAACTACCGCCGAGGATCTGCTGCACTGCGATCTCAACCGGGTGCACCCCCTGACCGGTCCGGTCTATGTCGCCGGGGCGGCACCCGGCGATCTGCTCGAAGTCGAGATTTGCGACATGAAGCCGGCTGCTTTTGGCTACACCGTGCAGGTGCCGGGCTTTGGCTTTTTGCGCGACGCCTTTCCCGAACCTTACATCGCGAAATGGACGATCAAGGACGGTTTTGCCGAGTCGGCCGATCTGCCCGCGGTGCGCATTCCCGACGGCTCGTTTGTCGGGGTGATCGGCGTCGCTCCCTCGAAAGAGTTGCGCGAGACCGTGCTGCACCGCGAGGCGGCACTTGCGGCCCGCGGCGGCGTCGCGTTGCCGCCCGAGGCGCTGGGTGCAGTCCCGGCCGGCGAACCGATCGCGTCCGAGGCGCTGCGCACGATCCCGCCGCGCGAGAATGGCGGCAATCTGGACATCAAGCAGCTCAGCAAAGGGGCGCGGCTGTTGTTGCCGGTGTTTGTCGATGGTGCGTTGTTCTCGGTCGGCGATGCACATTTTGCCCAGGGCGATGGCGAGGCTTGCGGTACCGCCATCGAAATGTCGGGAGCGATCCTGGTCCGCTTTTCGCTGCATAAGGGCGAAGCGCAGCGGCGCGGCATTCGCTTTCCGCGGTTTCAGCGCAACGACTATTACTTCCCGCCCGAGCTTGCGGCACCCCGGCGGTTTCTGGCGACGACCGGGATGTCGGTCCGCGCCGACGGCACCAATGAGAGCGAAGACACGACCCTGAGCGCTCGCAACGCGCTGTTGTCGATGATCGACCTGCTGGTCGAGCGCGGCTGGACCCGGCAGCAGGCTTATGCGATCTGCAGCGTTGCCGTCGATCTGAAGATCAGCGAACTGGTCGACGTCCCGAATATGGTGGTCAGCGCCTTTCTGCCGCTCGACATCTTTGGCAGATAGGCCGCACATTCGTTCCTGGATGCCCGGCAGGCGGCCTCCCGAATGACCACGGCCCAGCGTCCAGGGTCAGGCTGGCGGGATCAGGGCCGCCGCGATCTGGCGGTCTTCAGCCATCAGCACATTGTAGGTGCGGCAGGCCGCGCCGGTATCCATCGCTTCGACCACGATGCCCGCCTGCCGCAGCGCGGCGCGCAACTGCTGGCTGACTGGCGCCATGCGGCTGCCCAGCCCGAGCAGCAGGAGCTGGACGCCACGATGGTCGACTACCGGCTGCAGGCTGTCGCAGGTCAAGGCAGCGGCATCCGCAACGGCCCAGGGCGTGGTCACCTCCGGGAACACCAGGACCGGGCTGCGCCAGATCACCCCGGTGATGCGAAAGCCGCTTGGCGCATAGCGCTCGATTACCTGACGGCCGGCGGGAACGAGCGGTGTCAGTTCCATTGCCGCTTGCCCGCGGCTAGCGTGCCCGCGTCAGCGAGGACGAGGCGCCCTCGCTCGAGCGGGCGATGGCCGCGCGGTTCGGCCGCACATAATAGAGGACCGGGGCGGCGATAAACAGCGATGAATAGGTCCCGATGACCACACCCCACAGCATCGCGATGCTGAACCCGCGCAAGACCTGACCACCCAGGAACAACAGCGACAACACGGCAAGCGCCACGGTACTGACGGTCAGAATGGTTCGCGACAAGGTTTCGTTGAGGGCGAGATTGATCAACTCGCGCAGCGGCATGCGCGGATATTTGCGCATCGACTCACGCACGCGATCGTAGATCACCACGGTGTCGTTGACCGAATAGCCCGCGACGGTCAGGATTGCCGCCAGGGTGGTCAGATCGAATTCGAGGTGGAACAGGGCGAAGATCCCGATTGTCGTCAGCACGTCGTGCAAGGTCGAGATCATGCCGCCGATGCCAAACTGCCACTCGAAGCGGAAACCGATATAGACCGCGATCGCCAGCAGCGCCAAAGCGGTGGCGGTCATTCCGGCGCGGATCAGTTCGCCGCCGACGGTGGGGCCGACGACCTGGATCTGGCGGTAGTCGATGCCGGGACCCAGCGCCTGACGAGCCTCGGCGACCGCCTTTTCCTGGGCCGCATCGCCGCCCGGCTGGCGCGGCAGGCGGATCAGAACATCGCTTGTCGAACCGAAACCTTGCAGCGAGGCGTCGCCGAGGTGCAGCCCGTCGAGTTTCTGCCGCATTTCAGCGAGGTTCGCCGGGCCGGTTGTCACCCGCACCTGCATCATCGTGCCGCCGACAAAATCGATCCCGTAATTGAGCCCGACGGTCGAAAACAGCCCGATCGATCCCAGCATCAACGCCGCGGAAAAGGCAAAGCCGAGCTTGTGCCACCTCATAAAGTCGATCTTCGGCGTGTGCCGAATGACGATCAGCGGTCTAAACATGGCGCGGCGACAGCATAGCGGCTTCCGGGTAGTTTGCGCTCAAATCGGCACCGCCCGCGGCTTCCAGCGGCGCACCCAGGTGACGATCAGCAGGCGGGTCACCAGGATTGCCGAAAACAATGAGGTCAATACCCCGATGCTCAAAGTGACGGCAAAACCTTTGACCGGACCGGAGCCGAGCCAGAACATCAGGCACCCGGCGACGAGCGTGGTGATGTGGCTGTCGAGGATCGTGCCAAAGGCGCGTTTGAACCCGGCATCGAGCGCCGACAGGATGGTACGGCCGGCGCGCACCTCCTCGCGGATACGTTCATAGATCAGCACGTTGGCGTCGACCGCCATACCCATCGTCAAGGCGATGCCGGCAATCCCGGGTAGGGTCAAGGTCGCACCGATCAGGGTCAGACTGCCAAGCATCAGGCACAGGTTGAAGAACAGGGCGATGTCGGCGAACACGCCAAACAAGCCATAGAACAGAACCATGAAGACGACGACAAGCACGACCGCGACCGCGCAGGCGGTAGTGCCGGCGCGGATCGAATCGGCGCCGAGCCCGGGGCCGACCGTCTGTTCTTCGAGGATCGTCAACGGCGCCGGCAGCGCCCCGGCGCGCAGCAGCAGTGCCAGATCGCTCGCCGACTGCACCGTGAAACTGCCGGAGATGACGCCCGATCCGCCGAGGATCGGCTCGCGGATAACGGGCGCACTGATCACCTTGTTGTCGAGTACGATCGCGAACGGCTTGCCGACATTGTCGCGGGTGGTGTCGCCAAACCGGCGGGCGCCCTCGGCGTCGAAACGGAAGCTGACGACCGGCTCGTTGTTCTGAAAGGTGGGCTGGGCATCGACCAGCATATTGCCACCAACGATGACTCGTTTTTGCACGACATAGGCGCTTGGGCCGATCCGCACCTTCTCGCTTTCTGCGGCGGGCAGGACCTCGTCACCCGGCGGCAGATGGCCGGTGCGCGCATCGTCGAGCGACACGCCGGTATCGACGAGCTGAAAGGTCAGCTTGGCGGTACGCCCCAGCAACTCCTTCACCCGCTCGGGATTGTCGACCCCCGGCAGTTGCACGATGATCCGATCCTGACCCTCGCGCTCGATCGTCGGCTCCTTGGTGCCGGTCTCGTCGATGCGCCGGCGAATGATCTCGATCGACTGGTCGACTGCCTGGCTTAGCCGGGTTTCGGTCGCGAGCGCGCTGAACTGGACCGTCCCCGAGCCGTCAGGTGCGATGTTGACGACGAGATCGGGGTCGATCTTGGCGAGCGCCTGCCGCGCATCATCGATCCGCTGCAACTGGCGGACCTTGAACACGATCGCGTCGCCTTTGACCGCAAGACCGATGTACCCGATATTGGCATCAAGCAGCGCGTTGCGGACACTATCGATGATCGAATTGAGCCGCTCGCGCTGCGCTGCCCCGAAATCGACCCGCAGCAACAGGTAAGAGCCGCCGCGCAAATCGAGCCCCAGGGCGATCTGCTTCTGCGGCACAAAACCCGGCAGCCGGTCGAGCGTCGACGGGTTGAGCAGGTTCGGCACCGAAAACAGCACGCCGACCGCGCAGACCGCGCAAATCAGCAGGATCTTCCAGCGTTCAAAGTAAAGCATCGCGCCAATCCACTGGCCGGCAGCCCGCGAGGGTTGCCGGCTTTACCCTGCGGGTGGCGGCTCAGCGCCGCCAATGCCCCGACGTCCACACCCAGCGATAGCCGTTCCAGCGCCAATGGCCGGCCGCCCAATGCCAATGATAGTGACCCGGCGGGTAGGGCGGACGGACTTCGCGCGGCGGCGGTGGCGGCGGCGGGCGATGATGCGGCGGAACCCCCGGCGCCGGATAGCCGGCCGGCGGCGGCCCCGGCGGTGGGGACGGCTGCGCCATCGCGGCGCCCCACCACAGGATCGACAGCGCAACCGCCGCCGCCAGAATGATTCTTAGGTTGTGCACTGGTGTACTCCGTTTCCGGCGAGGGATCGCTCGCCTGCCGGTTCATAACGCCCATTTGCTGCGGGCGCATCCACGCGGCTTTGTTGTTTTTCCTTTGCCGCTGTCGTGCGGCGCCAAATTCACTCCTTGGTTTCCACCTTGGCGCGCACCTGATCCTTTTGCCGCGCCGCCTCGCGCGCCGCCGCCGGATCCGGTTTGGCGAGCACGCTCGCGATCGTGCTGCGGACGACGCGCACGCGCACCCCATCGGCGATATCGACGCTGACCTCCTCGGCGCTGTCGACCCGGACCACGGTGCCGATGATGCCGCCGCCGGTCACGACCCGATCGCCGCGCCGCAATGCCTCGAGTGTCGTGCGATGATCTTTTGCTTTCTTCTGCTGCGGCCTGATCAACAGGAAATAGAAGACGACAAAAATCAACACCAGCGGCAGGAACTGCAGCATCGCGCCCTGGTTATCGAACATGCCCGACAAGCCGGTTCCCTGGGCATAGGCGGTAGAGATCAGCATCGGCATCGGGCCTCACGATCCTGCTTCATATTTGCTGCGAGGAGGCGCACCAGCCGGGGGCAACAACCCTGTGGGGCCGCTCGGCACAAACGAGTAGGTACGCTATGCCCGGTTAAAGAGCAATGGCCGGTCTGCCGCGCATTTCCCGCGCCGCGCCGGGTGTGATAGCGTCCGCGCCCTTTCCAACCCCGCCCACTGTCGAACACGCGATGACCGATCCAGATTTGCTGCCGCTGTTGAGCCGGATTGCCGACGCTCTGGCACGCCTCGCCCCGGCGCCTCCGCCGCCGATGGAACTCGACACCGCCGACGCTTTTGTCTGGCATGCCGACCGCAGTTGGCTCGAACCGGTGGAACAGGTCAATCGCATCGAAATCGCGCTGTTGCGCGGGATCGACCGGGTCCGCAACATTCTGCTCGAAAATACCAGGCGCTTTGCCGCCGGTCTGCCGGCCAACAATGTATTGCTGTGGGGCGCGCGGGGCACCGGCAAAAGCTCGCTGGTCAAGGCCGCCCACGCGGCGGTGAACGGCGAGCGGCCGCATGCGCTCGCCCTCATCGAGATCCACCGCGAGGACATCCCGAGCCTGCCGCACCTGTTGTCGCTGGTACGGCGTTCGTCGCGGCGCTGCCTGCTGTTCTGCGACGATCTTTCGTTCGACCGGCACGACACCAGCTTCAAATCGCTCAAGGCGGTGCTCGAGGGCGGCATCGAGGGACGCCCGCCCAATGTCGTGCTTTATGCCACTTCGAACCGTCGCCATCTGATGCCGCGCGAAATGATCGACAACGAGCGCTCGACCGCGATCAGCCCGTCAGAAGCGGTCGAAGAGCAGGTGTCGCTATCCGATCGCTTTGGCCTATGGCTCGGTTTTCACAATGTCGACCAGGACACCTATCACGCCATCGTGCGCGGCTACGCCGAGCGGTACGGTCTTGAGCTGCCGGCCGACCGGCTGGCGGCCGAGGCCAATGAATGGTCGATTACCCGCGGCTCGCGCTCGGGTCGGGTCGCCTGGCAATTCATCCAGGACCTCGCCGGCCGGCTGGGCAAGCCGCTGGTCTGAACCGGCGGAGGGCTCAGCTCGGATGCGCTCCGCTGGCTGCCGCCGTCGACAGCGGGACGAGATATTCGCGCGGGTCGACGGGTTTCTTGCCGCGGCGCAGTTCAAAGTGGAGCTGGGGTTCGCTGACATTGCCGGTCGAGCCGACGCGGGCGATGACCTGGCCGCGCGCGACCTTTTGCCCGGTTTTGACCAGGACCAGATCGCAATGGGCATAGGCTGAGATCCAACCTCCCGGATGCTTGATCAGGATGAGGTTGCCATAGCCGCGCAGCTCGTTGCCGGAATAGGCGACAACCCCGCCATCGGTGGCCTCGATCGCCGCGCCGCGCGGCGCGGCGATATTGATGCCGTCATTGTGGGTGCCGTCCGGTCCGGCGCCAAACCCTTCGAGTACATGACCGCGTACCGGCCACAGAAAAGTCCCGCCGCCATGGGTCGGCGGTGGCGGCGCTTCGGCGGACGCCATCTGCCGCGGGGTCTCGGCGCTGGCGGGCGTGTGTTCGCTCAACCGCAAGCCGCTCGGTGAGGTCGTTGCGACCTCGCCGTGTGCTGCGGTCTCTGAACCCGACCGCAACGATCGGGTGCGCGGATTTGCCAACGCATCTTCCGATCTCGGCGGCGTCAATGCGATCGGCGGCTCGGCCACCGGCGACGCATGGGTCGCTGCCGGCGGTGGTCGATCGAGCGGGATCGGCGCGGAGGATGCCGGACCCGGCGGCGGCAGCGGCTGCGCCGAAACCGACGGCGATGCAAACGGTGCTGCGGCCGGCCGTGCATAGCCGGGCGCGGTCGGCTCGACCATTGCCACCATCGGCCCGGACGGGCTCCCGGCTGCCGCGGCAGGGATCAGCAACGCCTGGCCGACAAGGATGCGATAAGGCGGTCCGAGGCCGTTCGCCTCGGCGAGGGCGGTCATCGGCACGTGATAGGCGTGGGCGATGCCCGACAGGGTCTGGCCGCGCTCGACGATGATCTGCGTCGGCGGCGGCGGGCCCTGCTCGCCGTTGACCACCGGCGCGTGTCCGCCGGTCATGCAACCGGCGAGCGTCAGTGCGAGCCCGGCGAGCGCCACCGCCGCACCCCATCCGCGTCGTCGCAGCCGATCGAAATTCTGCATCTGCCCCCCTTGCGCACCCCCCGACGCGCAAGCCGTGATGCGCTTTGGTACTCTACGTCGAATTCATGTCAAGGCTTAGCACCTTCCGGGCGCGGCAGCCCCGAGACCAGCGGGACAAAGCGCACCAGACCCAGATCCTCGGTGGCAAACCCGTCCTCGGTGCGGCGGATGCGCAGTAATTGCTGGTCGCGGCGGTCGGCCCCCACCGGCGCCACCAATACCCCGCCCGGCGCCAGCCCGTCGACGAGTGCCGGCGGCACCTCGGTTGCGGCGGCGGTAACGATCACCCGGTCAAACGGAACCTGCTCGGGCCAGCCCTTGCTGCCATCGCCGAATCGAAACACGATGTTGTTCAATCGCAAAGCGGCGAGGCGCGCCTCAGCCTCCTGCAGCAGCTCGCGGTGGCGCTCGATCGTGAACACCCGCCGGGCGAGGCGCGCCAGGATCGCGGCCTGATAGCCGGAGCCCGTGCCGATTTCGAGCACCTTGTGGCGGTCGCCGACTTCAAGCTTTTCGGTCATCAGTGCCACGACATAAGGCTGGCTGATGGTTTGCCCGTTATCGATCGGCAGCGCGACGTTCTCGTAGGCCTGGTCGGCAAAGGCCGGCGGCACGAACCGCTCGCGGGGGGTCCTTTCGATCGCTCCCAGGACGCGCGCATCGGCGATGCCGGCGCGGCGCAATTCCATCAACAGGCGCAGCTTGCGCTGGACCAGCCCCGGGTCGGGGGCAGCTTCAGCCATGATGCGCGATGATCTGCTGCCCGCCGAGATAGGGCTGCAGCGCCGGCGGGATCGAGATGCAGCCATCCTCGCGCTGATAATTCTCGAGGATCGCGATCAGAGTGCGGCCGACCGCCAGCCCCGAGCCGTTTAATGTGTGCACCGGCCGGGTGCCGCGACCCTCGGCGGGGCGATAGCGCGCCTTCATCCGCTGCGCCTGAAACACGCCGCAATTCGAGCAGCTGGAAATCTCGCGATAGGCGCCCTGACCCGGCAGCCACACCTCGATATCGTAGGTCTTTTCCGCGGCAAAACCCATATCGCCCGCCGACAGCAGCATGACCCGATAAGCCAGGCCCAGCCGCTTCAACACCTCCTCGGCGCAGGCGGTCATCCGCTCGTGCTCGGCTGCCGACTGCTCCGCTGTCGTTATCGACACCATCTCGACTTTGAAGAACTGGTGCTGGCGGATCATGCCGCGGGTGTCTTTTCCCGCCGCTCCCGCTTCGGAGCGGAAGCACGGGGTCCCGGCGGTAAAGCGCAGCGGCAGCTCGCGCTCGTCGAGGATCTCGTCGGCGACGAGGTTGGTCAGCGGCACCTCGGCGGTTGGGATCAGCCAATAGCCCTCCGCCGTGCGGAATGAATCTTCGGCGAATTTCGGCAGCTGGCCGGTGCCAAACAGCGCCTCGTCGCGCACCAGGAGCGGCGGCGAAACTTCCTGATAGCCGTATTCACGGGTATGGAGGTCGAGCATGAACTGGGCAAGCGCACGCTCGAGCCGCGCCAGATCCTGCCGCAGGACAACAAACCGGGAGCCGGAAAGCCGGCCGGCGCGGCGAAAATCCATCAGCCCGAGGCGCTCGCCGAGTGCATCATGCGACAGCGCTGCGAAATCGAACCGCGGCGGCTCACCGACCCGCCGCAGCTCGATATTGGCGCTTTCATCGGCGCCGTCGGGCACGTCCTCGGCCGGCAGATTGGGCAGCCCCGCCAGGATTTCGTCGATTTCCGCGCGCATTCGCGCCGCCTCGGCCGCGGCTTGCGCTTCGGCGCTCTTGTCGGCTTCGACCTGCCGCAACAACGGATCGATGTCCTCGCCGCGACGTTTGGCGGCGCCGATTTCGCGCGAGATGCGGTTGCGCCGCGCCTGCGCCTCCTGGGCGCGGGTCTCGGCCGCGCGCCAGTCGCGATCGAGCCCCAGAATCTCGTCGCCACGCGGCGCCAGGCCACGACGAACAAGGCCGCGATCAAATTCCGCGTGATGCTCGCGGATCCATCTGATGTCGTGCATGACCAAACTAAAACACAAACGGAACAAGGCCGATATAGACACCGGCAACGAGTGCGTCCACCGGGCGCGCCTGCGAGAGTGTGCCACCGCAACGGGATCGTCGCCGCCGCGGACAATCAGCCTCGCATCCCGCCGTTTACGTCAGCGGCAATTTGCCATACCACAAAGACAACGACGAATCGCTGCGGCCGAGGGGAGAAAACGATGCTGGGATTGATGTCGGAGCGGCCGCTATTGATCTCGTCGATCCTGACCCATGCCGCGAATTATCATGGCGACGTCGAAATCGTTTCACGGACGGTCGAGGGACCGGTCCGGCGCCACACCTACCGCGATGCCGAGCGCCGGATAAAACAGCTGGCGAACGCGCTGCTGCGGCTCGGCATCCAGCCCGGCGACCGGGTCGGCACCCTGGCCTGGAGCACCTTTCGCCATGTCGAGCTCTATTACGCGATTTCCGGCATCGGTGCGGTCTGTCACACGATCAACCCGCGGCTTTTTGACGACCAGCTCGTATACATCATCAACCACGCCGGCGATCGGCTGCTGTTTGTCGACGCCACTTTTCTGCCGATCGTCGAGCGCCTGGTGCAGCGCCTGCCGGCCGATTGCCGCATTGTGCCGCTGACCGGCAAAGACGAGCCGGTCGAGACCGGTCTCGCGACGCTGCCGTGCTTTGAGACCCTGCTTGCCGCCGAAGACGCCGCTTTCGAATGGCCGGAATTCGACGAGCGCACTGCCGCCGCACTCTGCTACAGCTCGGGCACGACCGGTCACCCGAAGGGTGCTCTCTACAGCCACCGCTCGACAATCCTGCACACCTTTGCGCTGTCGCTGCCCGATGCGATATCGATCTCGGCGCGCGACGTGGTTTGCCCGATCGTGCCGCTGTTCCATGTCTGCGGCTGGGGGATCCCGTTTGCCGCGCCGATGACCGGCGCGAAACTGGTGCTGCCCGGCCCGCACGCCGACGGGGCGAGCCTCTATGAGCTGTTCGAGACCGAGGGCGTCACCCTCGCCCTCGGCGTCCCGACGATCTGGCTCGGCTTTGACGCCTATCTTTGCGCCACCGGGAGGGAATGCTCGACCCTGCGCCGGATCTTCTCCGGCGGGTCGGCGGTGCCGTCGTCAATGATCGAAGCCTATGCACGGCGCGGCATCGACGTCATTCATGCCTGGGGCATGACCGAGATGAGCCCGCTCGGCACCGTCGCGGCGCTGACCGCAAAACACCGCGCGCTCGACCCGCAGGCCCGGCTGATGCTGAAGGCCAAGCAGGGCCGGCCGATCTTCACCGTCGAGATGAAGCTCGTCGACGATGCGGGGCAGGAGTTGCCGCATGACGGTCGCTCGATGGGTGAATTGCTGGTCCGCGGACCATGGGTCATCAGCGGCTATTTCGCGGATGAGGCGGCGAGTGCGGTCGCGGTCGAGCCCGATGGCTGGCTTCATACCGGCGACATGGCGACGATCGACCCTGACGGCTACCTGCAGATCACCGATCGGAAGAAGGACGTGATCAAATCGGGCGGCGAATGGATCAGCTCGATCGATCTCGAAAACGCCGCTGTTGCTCACGAGGACGTGGCCGAGGCGGCGGTCATCGCCATTCCCGACGCGCGCTGGGGCGAGCGGCCATTGCTGATCGTGACGCCGCTTCCCGGCCGCCGGCCCGAGCGCGAGGCGCTGATCGAGCTCCTCGCCCGGCAATTCCCGAAATGGATGCTGCCCGATGCGGTAGTTTGCATCGATCAGATGCCGCACACCGCCACCGGCAAGATCATGAAGACCCAGCTGCGCGAGATGTTCGCCCGCCCGGCGCGGCCACCGGCCTGAAACCGGATTGCGATCGGCCGTGACCGCCGATTCTCGGCGGCGGCCGAAATGCCATTCCAACGGTTCGGTCGCTGTCTCGCAACCGGTCAATCGGGGCAGCCTTTTGCGAGCGCCTTATCGCCATTTGTGAAATGATAGGAAATACGGATTGAGCCGACTTGCTCGACCGGATGTGTCATGTAGATCAGGCAACCGAAGTCCAACGTAACCTCGACCAGGTCGTTATTTTGCCATTCCAACTTCACATGCATCCCAAAACTGTCGGCCGTGAGCAGAGGGGTCCAGAACCAATGATGCGCGCGCTTGAGTCGAATTTCCGTATTGTAGGGGTCCTTCTGACCACCTGCGGTGTCGGTT